>JBFEXG010000122.1:0-7263 GCA_041546005.1 Paracoccaceae bacterium | reverse complement strand
GTCGCCACGACGGTCGATGGGCGAGAACGCAGGGCGCTGGCGATCAACGAGGTTTCGCTTTTGCGGGCCGGCCCGCAGGCGGCTCGGCTTAGGATCACGGTCGACGGGCGGCTCAGGATGTCAGAGCTCGTCTGCGATGGCGCCCTCGTCGCCACGCCCGCTGGTTCGACCGCCTACAACTATTCGGCCCACGGGCCGATTCTGCCAATCGGCTCGGACGTTTTGGCGCTTACGGCCATGGCCGCCTTCCGCCCCCGCCGCTGGCGTGGCGCGCTTCTACCGAAAACGGCGGTGGTGCAGTTCGACGTAATCGACCCCGACAAGCGACCGGTCATGGCCGATGCCGACGGTAAATCGGTGCGGGATGTCTCGCGCGTGGTGATCCGAAGCGAGCCTGCGATCACCCATAGAATCCTCTTCGACCCCGGTCACGGGCTCGAAGAGAGGCTCATCCAAGAGCAGTTCGTCTGAGATCAGGCGCCCGAGATCAGGCGCCCGAGATCAGGCGCCCGAGATCAGGCGAAGGTCGCCACCGCCATGATGACGGCGAGGATCGAGAAGAGGCCCGAGATCATCCCGAGCATCGCCATGGTTTTGCGATTGGGCGGCGTGCCTGTGCGGCTGGCGGTAATCGCTTTGTACTGGGCGATCAGGGCCGCGATTGTCACGATCACTACAAAGATCATCTTGATCGAGAAGGTGCCCGGCAGCGCGCCGATGCCGCCATCGGAATAGCCCTGCAGCATCCAGATGCCGGTAATCCACAAAAGGATCAGACCGACAAAGCTCGCCCGGCCGATCTTGCGCTGCATCGCGCCAAGAACCTTGGCACCGGCTGGTTCTGCACCTGCCATCATCCGCCCTGCGATCATATTGCCGACACCGCCACCAACGCCGAGCGCAAGCCCGAGAAGGTGAAGAACGAGTAAAGTCTTGAACATGAGTAAGCCCCTTCGCGCTGTATTTGGGGCGATGCTATCGCTGGGTGCCCTTGCGGGGCAAGAACGGAAAAGGGCGACCGTCGGCCGCCCTTGCGTCAACTTGTTCCTGGTGTGTCAGCCTTTCGCGTATCCGAGCGGCTGCAGCGCCAGCCGAATTTCGTCGAGGATCGCGGGATCGTCGATCGTCGCCGGCATCTTGTACTCCTGATTGTCGGCAATCTTGACCATCGTCGCCCGCAGGATCTTGCCCGAACGGGTCTTGGGCAGGCGGTCGACCACAACGGCCAGCTTGAAGGCTGCCACAGGCCCGATCTTGTCGCGCACCAGCTTGATGACCTCTTTGACGATCTCGTCATGCGGCCGATTGCAGCCCTTGTTGAGGCAGAGAAAGCCAAGCGGCAACTGGCCCTTGAGCTCGTCGCTCACGCCGATCACCGCGCATTCCGCCACATCCTCATGCGAGGCCAGAACCTCTTCCATCGCACCGGTCGAAAGGCGGTGGCCGGCGACGTTGATGACGTCATCGGTGCGGGCCATGATGTAGAGGTATCCATCCTCGTCGATCATCCCTGCATCGCCCGTCTCGTAATAGCCCGGGAAGGTGGTGAGATAGGATTTGCGGAACCGCGCCTCGGCATTCCACAGCGTCGGCAGCGTGCCCGGCGGCAGCGGCAGCTTGATGACGATAGCGCCAAGCTCGCCCCGCGGCAGTTCCTTGCCGCCCTCATCCACCACGCGGATATCGAAACCCGGCAATGCCACAGAGGGCGAGCCCACCTTGACGGGGAGCAGCTCGATCCCCACCGGATTGCAGACGGCGGGAAAGCCGATCTCGGTCTGCCACCAGTGGTCGATCACCGGAACACCAAGCGTGCGCTGGGCCCAGTGGATCGTGTCGGGATCGGCCCGTTCGCCCGCGAGGTAGAGGACGTTGAGACAGGAAATATCATAGTCCTTGATCAACTCGCCCTTGGGATCATCGCGCTTGATGGCGCGGAAGGCGGTCGGCGCGGTGAAGAAGCTGCGCACATTATGCTCGGAAATCACCCGCCAGAAGGTGCCGGCATCGGGGGTGCCGACGGGCTTGCCTTCGAAGACGATGGTGGTGTTGCCGTGGATAAGCGGCCCATAACAGATATAGCTGTGCCCCACGACCCAGCCCACGTCCGAGGCCGCCCAGAACACATCGCCGGGATCGACGTTGTAGACATTCTTCATCGTCCAGTTGAGCGCCACCAGATGCCCGCCCGTGGGGCGAACAACGCCCTTAGGGGCGCCGGTGGTGCCAGAGGTATAAAGGATATAGGCTGGGTGCGAACCTTCGACCGGCACACAGTCCGCCGGCGCCACGCCGTCCTGCGCCGCGTTCCAATCATAGTCGCGGCCTGCGATCAAATTCGCCGGCTTCTGCTCTCGCTGGAGGATCACGCAGAACTCGGGCTTGTGCTTGGCGAGCTCGATCGCACCGTCGAGAAGCGGCTTGTAATCCACAACCCGCCCCGGCTCGAGACCGCAAGAGGCCGCGATGATCGCCTTGGGCGTCGCATCGTCGATCCGCACGGCAAGCTCGTTGGCCGCAAAGCCCCCGAACACCACCGAATGCACCGCGCCGATCCGTGCGCAAGCCAGCATCGCCACAAGCGCCTCGGGCACCATCGGCATATAGATGATGACCCGGTCGCCCTTGGTCACGCCTTTCGCGGCGAGCGCCCCTGCGAAGAGCGCCACCTTGTCGCGCATTTCGGCATAGGTGAACTTGGCCTTGGTGCCGGTGATCGGGCTGTCATAGATCACCGCAACCTGATCGGCGCGGCCGTTCTCGACGTGGCGATCGAGCGCGTTGTAGCAGGCGTTGACCTTGCCATCGGTAAACCATTCATAGAGGGGCGCGTTGCTGTCATTGAGCGCGCGAGAGGGCATCTCGACCCAGTCGATCGCCTTGGCCGCTTCCATCCAGAAAGTCTCGGGGTCGGCCTGCCAGGCGCCATAGACCTCGTTGTATCCCATCGCAGTCTCCTCCTTGAGCACTTGGCAAAGGTGTTAGGGACTGCGCCGCCCCCGGGCAAGACAGTTACCGGTCACAGCGGCCGAATGGCGCGATAAATTTGCAGAGTTCCGCGAAATGGGCTGCAAATTTTTGCAAAGTGCCTCAACTCAACGGGGTTTCCGCAAAGCGAGCCGTGCCTCTGCAAATCTGCAAATCCGATTTGCCAAACGGCGACTCATCGCCCCTTCTTTTGGCCCGGAAATACTCCGGGGTGAATGGGCCGTCAGGCCCAGAGGGGCGGCGCCCCTCCCTTACCCGTAATGCGCCACAGGCGTTCCGGCGATGGCCGACATATTGAGAAGGCCTCGTGCTGTAATCGAGGGCGTTACGATATGGGCCTTGTTGCCCATTCCGACGAGGATCGGTCCAACCTCAAGCCCGTTGCCCTTCATCTTGAGGATGTTGCGCACGCCAGACGCGGCGTCGGAATTGGCGAAGACCAGCACGTTGGCAGGGCCGACAAGGCGGCTGCCGGGGAAGATCCGCTCGCGCAGATCGACGTCGAGTGCCGAGTCGACGTGCATCTCGCCTTCATAGATGAAATCGCGCTTCTGGCTGTCGAGAATCTCGAGCGCGCCGCGCATCCGGCGGCCGGTGTCGATATCCATGTTGCCAAACTGCGAGTGCGAGCAGAGCGCGATATTCGGGGTGACGCCAAAGCGGCGCACATGGCGGGCGCAGCCGATCACCGTCTCTGCGATCTGCTCGGGCGTCGGGCAGGGGTGAACCTGCGTGTCGGCGATGAAGAGAGGGCCATCCTCGAGGATCATCAGGCTCAGTGCCGCCACGGGATGAAGGCCGCCGCGCCCGAGCACCTGATTGACGTAATTGAGATGCCAGAGGAACTGCCCAAAGGTGCCGCAGATCATGCTGTCGGCCTCGTCGCGATGGACCATGATCGCGGCAATAGCGGTAGAATTTGTGCGCATAATCGCTTTGGCGATGTCGGGCGTTACACCCTGCCGCGCCATCAGGTCGTGGTAGGTGCCCCAGTAGTCGCGATAGCGCGGGTCGTTCTCGGGGTTGACGATCTGGAAATCGGTCAACGGCCGGATCTTGAGGCCCGCACGCTCGCAGCGGCGCTCGATCACCTCGGGGCGACCGATCAGGATCGGTGTGTCGGTGGTTTCTTCCATGATCGCCTGTGCGGCGCGCAGCACCCGCTCATCCTCGCCCTCGGCAAAGACGATGCGGCGGGTGGCGGTCCGTGCGGCTTCGAAGACGGGGCGCATGATCATCGCAGAGCGGAAGACCGAGCCATCGAGCTTTTGTTTATAGGCGGCCATATTCTCAAGCGGGCGCTTGGCCACGCCCGTTTCCATCGCCGCCTTGGCAACTGCGCTGGCGACGACGCCAATGAGACGCGGGTCGAAGGGCTTGGGAATCAGGTAATCGGGGCCAAATGTCATCCGCTCGCCCGAATAGGCGGCGGCGGCCTCGGCGCTCGTGGTGGCGCGGGCGAGGGCGGCGATGCCTTCGATGCAAGCCAGCTTCATCTCGTCGTTGATCTCGGTCGCGCCAACATCAAGCGCGCCGCGGAAGATGAACGGAAAACACAGGACGTTATTGACCTGATTGGGATAATCGCTCCGCCCCGTCGCGATGATCGCGTCGGGTGCCACGGCGCGGGCATCCTCGGGCGTGATCTCGGGGGTGGGGTTGGCAAGCGCGAAGATGATCGGGCGCGTGGCCATCTTGGCGACCATTTCGGGTTTCAAGACGCCGGGGCCGGAAAGGCCGAGGAAGAGGTCGGCTCCTTCGATCACATCCGCTAGGCTCGCGGGGCTGTTGCCTTGGGCATAGGCGGCCTTTTGCGGCGTCATGTCTTTCTCGCGGCCTTTATAGACAAGGCCTTCGAGGTCGCAGAGCCAGACATTCTCGCGCTTTACGCCGAGCTTGAGCAGCATGTTGAGGCAGGCGATCCCCGCCGCGCCGCCGCCGGTTGAGACAACCTTGATATCCTCAAACTTTTTGCCGGCGACGTGCAGCGCATTCGTGGCCGCCGCGCCGACGACGATGGCGGTGCCATGCTGATCGTCGTGGAATACTGGAATATTCATTCGCTTTCGGCAAATTTCCTCGACGATGAAACAGTCGGGCGCCTTGATATCCTCGAGGTTGATCGCGCCGAAGGTCGGCTCAAGCGCGCAGACGATTTCGGCGAGCTTCTCGGGATTGGGCTCGTTCAGCTCGATATCGAAACAGTCGATATTGGCGAACTTCTTGAAGAGAACGGCCTTGCCCTCCATCACCGGCTTGGACGCCAGCGCGCCGATGTTGCCAAGCCCGAGAACCGCGGTGCCGTTGGTGACAACCGCCACCAGATTGCCCCGCGAAGTGTAGTCGAGGGCGGTATCAGGATCGGCTTTGATTTCGAGGCAGGCTTCGGCAACCCCGGGGCTATAGGCGCGGGCGAGGTCGCGGCCGTTTGCCAGAGGTTTTGTCGCCCGAATCTCGAGCTTTCAGGGCTTGGGGTGACGATGGTAGTCGAGCGCCGCCTGACGCAGGGATTCACGCTGATTGTCCGACACGGAGACACCTCGTCTAAATTTAGTTTAACGTTAAACCAATTTGCTTCCCCAGCGGAAGCCATGAATGTCAATAAACGCTTTCACTGCATGCTTGCAAATCCAATCGCGGAGACGCAGGCTCGGCCTGCCATGACAAACGATGCCCCGATCCGTGCCGAAGTCTGCCTGCCGACCCGTAACCTGCGGGAGGATTTGGGTTTCTTCGGCAAGGTTTTGAAGATGCGGCTCGACATGATCTATCCGGCCGACAATCCCCAGATCGCGGTTTATTCGGGCCACGGGCTCCGCGTGCGGCTTGATGCGGGGCTCAAAGGCGAGCCGGGGCGCCTTAGAATTCTCACCGACGACGTTGAAACCTTCGCTGGCGGCAAACGCGCGCTAGTCAGTCCCGGCGGCACGATGATCGAGCTGGACGAACTCAACCCCCCGCTGGTGCTGCCGGAAACCGAACATTCCTTTGTCGTCCGCCGCCTTGCAGACCAAGCCCCTTGGGTGATCGGGCGTGCGGGAATGATGTATCGCGATCTTGTCCCTTCGCGGCTGGGCGGGGCGATGATTGCCAGCCACATCCGCATCCCCGATGGCGGACCCGTTCCGGATATGGTGCATTTCCATAAAGTGGGGTTTCAGCTGATCTTCTGCTATCGCGGCTGGGTTGATGTGGTCTACGAGGATCAGGGGCCAAAGATCCGCCTGACCGCGGGCGATTGCTTCATCCAGCCGCCCGAGATCCGCCATCGCGTCTTGGAGGCGAGCGACGGGATCGAGGTGATCGAGATCGGCGTTCCCGCCGAGCACGTCACCGAAATAGATCACGAGATGAGCCTGCCGACGCCGCACCTGCGGCCCGACCGTGAATGGCAGGGGCAGAAATTTGTTTATAATCAGGCTGCAAAGGCCGAATGGTCGCCATTCCGCCTACCCGGCTTCATCGCCCGCGACACCACCATCAACGCCAATACCAAGGGTGTGGCAGGTGTGAAGGTGGTTCGTCGCGGCGCGGGCGAAACCCAATGGGCCCGCCACGATGCGGATATCCATTTCACCTTCGTTATGGAGGGCGAGATGACGCTGATGGGCGAAGGCAAGGATCCTTGGCGGCTCTCATCGGGCGATGCTTTTGTCATCCCGCCAGACATGATGACCCGCTATGCCGACCCGACCGACGATATCGAGCTGCTCGAAGTGACCCTTCCGGGCGAATTCGCAACAACTCTTTCCTAGGCGGCTTGCCTCTTGGGGCGGGCTGCTGCTATTTTTGATCACTTGGTAAAAGAGAGATGGTCATGACGCTGATTGATGCCGCCCGCGATGTTTGGGCTCGGGCCTATGCGCCCTATTCGAATTTCAAGGTCGGCGCGGCGATCCGCGGCAAGAATGGCGAGGTTTTCAAGGGCTGCAATGTTGAGAACGTTGCCTATCCCGAAGGCACCTGTGCCGAAGCGGGGGCGATTGCCGCGATGGTTGCCGGCGGCGAGATCGAGATCGCCGAAGTGGCTGTCATCGCGGATAGCCCGATCCCGGTGAGCCCTTGCGGCGGCTGCCGGCAAAAGCTTGCAGAATTTGGCAAGCCCGATGTGAAGGTCACCCTGGCGACGACCGATGGCGTGGTTCTGGAAACCACCATCGGCGCGCTCTTGCCGGGCGCTTTCACCGAAGACTACATGTCCCGGACCTGACCCATGGATGCACGCGCGATTATCGCGAAGGTGCGCGACAAGCACACCCCGACACAGGAAGAATT
>JBFEXG010000271.1:0-3356 GCA_041546005.1 Paracoccaceae bacterium | reverse complement strand
GCGGCTCATCCGGGATCGAGGCGGAGAGGGCTTCGCGCCATGCATCCAGCCGTGCGGCGATGCCCGCGTCTTCGTTGGCGAGGATCGCCGCGGCCATGAGGCCCGCGTTCGAGGCCCCAGCAGCGCCGATCGCCATGGTGGCCACAGGGAAACCCTTGGGCATCTGCAGGATCGAGTAGAGGCTGTCGACGCCCGAAAGCGCCTTGGTCTGGACCGGCACCCCGATCACCGGAACGCGGGTTTTCGAGGCCATCATGCCGGGCAGATGTGCGGCCCCGCCGGCGCCGGCGATGATCACCTTGAGGCCCCGGCTCGCAGCTGTCTTGCCATAGTCCCAGAGCCTATCGGGCGTGCGATGCGCCGAGACGATCTTTTTCTCGTAGGCGATGCCGAGTTCATCAAGAATATCGGCTGCGTTCTTCATCGTGGCCCAGTCAGACTGGCTGCCCATGATGATCCCGACGGTAACTCCGGCCATAACGGTCCCCCTGCAAAGGAAGCGGCAATATACTCGCCGTCGCCTCAGAGGCAACGGGCGATCCGGTCGCAGTTAGGCGATGATGTCAGGCAGGAGCCTGTCTTCGAGCATCGCGATCCGGTCTTTCAGCAAAAGCTTCTGCTTTTTCAGGCGCCGGAGCGTCAGCATATCGGCCGAGCCCTTTTCGTGGAGCGCATGAATCGCCTCATCAAGATCACGGTGCTCGCGTTTGAGAACCTCGATCCTCACCTTGAGAACCTCTGTCTCGTCCATCTCGGCTGAAGAGTTCATGTCCCGCCCCGGCATTTCCTGAATTGAGGATAGGAGCCAGCAGAGGCTTTCGCCAGCCCGCACTTGCACAAGCCGCTGTCTCTGCCCATATTTTCTGGGAATGGCCGCCGCAATGGGGCCTGCACAGACGGTCGCTTAGAAAAGGACGTGTCGGATGACCAAACTGACCTTGGGAACGCATCCCTACCTTCTGGGTTTTGAGCAGCTCGAACGCCTTGTCGAGCGCACGGCCAAGACGGGAAATGACGGATACCCCCCCTATAACATCGAGCAAACCTCGCAGAATTCCTACCGCATCACCCTCGCGGTGGCGGGATTTGGCGAGGAGGATCTGGCGATCACGGTCGAAGATAATTCCCTCGTGATTCGCGGGCGTCAGCGCGACGACAGCGAAGATCGCGTGTTCCTGCATCGCGGGATCGCCGCGCGGCAATTCCAGCGCTCTTTCGTTCTGGCCGATGGCGTCGATGTGGGCGAGGCGATCATGGAAAACGGGCTTTTGCACATCGACCTGACGCGGAAGGTTCCCGAAAGCGTCGTTCAGACGATCAAGATCCGGAAAGGAGGCGCGAAATGAACACCAAACATGATCTCGCTCGGATGGTCAGCGATATCGTTTATGTCAAACCTGTCGCCGTGGCGGAGCTTCCCGAAGATATGCGGGCCCAAGCCGGAGACCGGGATCAGATCTTTGCCGTTTGCGATGCCGATGGCCAGCAACTGGCACTCGTTGCCGACCGCAGCACCGCCTTCTTTCTTGCGCGGCAGAACGACCGAACACCGGTGACGGTTCATTAAATATCTTTGGCCAAGGGCGACGGAAGTTCTGTCGCCCTTCGTTTAACCGGCACGAATTTTCAACAGGGCCCCCAAATGACCACCAAAACCCGCTATGATCTCTCGCAGATTGTCCTCCACTGGCTGATCGCGATCCTGATTGCCTCGAACTATCTGCTTGGTGACACGATGAGCGATGCTTTCAAGGCGCTTGTCCGGTCGGGCGGTTCCGGCGCTCTTGACGGAGGCGCCAATGCTCACCGGTTGATCGGTGTTTCTGTCGTGGTTCTTCTGATCGTGCGGGTGGTTCTGCGGTTGTTCAAACGTGGCCCCGCCGAGGCGCCGGGTCCGCGATTGTTGCAGCTGGGCGCCAAGGCGGGCCATTTGGCTCTGTATGTGCTGATGTTCGCCGTGCCGGTCAGTGGTTTTCTGGCATTCAACGGCCTAAATCGCGATCTGGGCGAGGTGCACGAAGTATTGACCAACTTGCTGATGCTGTTGGCCTTCGGCCATGCGCTGCTGGCATTTTACCACCACTACATCCTGAAAGATGGCCTTCTCAACCGGATGATCCCGGGAAAATAAGCGGGCCTTGGAAACGAGAAACGCCGCCCTCGGGGCGGCGTTTCCTTTTGGTGCTTTTCCTTGCGCCTAGTGGGCAGCGATGAGTCCCATGCTTTCGAGCTTGAGCAAGACCTGATGGGCGCAGGTATCCACATCGGCGTTTTCGGTTTCGATCCGAAGCTCGGGGTTTGCGGGCACGTCATAGGGATCTGAAATGCCGGTAAACTCCTTGATCTTGCCTTCCCGCGCGAGCCTGTAGAGGCCTTTGCGATCCCGCCGTTCGCATTCCTCGATGCTGGTAGCGACATGGACCTCGACGAAGGCGCCGAAGGCTTCGATATCCTCGCGCACGGCGCGGCGGGTGGTGGCATAGGGCGCAATCGGCGCACAGATCGCGATGCCGCCTTTCTTAGTGATCTCGGATGCGACATAGCCGATGCGGCGGATGTTGAGATCGCGGTGCTCTTTGGAAAAGCCGAGCTCGCTTGAGAGGTTCTTCCGCACGATATCGCCATCAAGCAGCGTCACCGGACGGCCGCCCATCTCCATCAGCTTGACCATGAGCGCATTGGCGATGGTCGATTTTCCCGAGCCGGAAAAGCCCGTGAAAAAGACGGTAAAGCCCTGCTTCGAGCGCGGCGGCGAGGTGCGGCGCAGCTCGGTCACGACCTCGGGGAAAGAGAACCACTCGGGGATATCGAGGCCTTCGCGCAGGCGGCGGCGCAGCTCGGTGCCCGAGATGTCCAGGACGGTATCGCCCGCCGGGACCTCGTTGGCCGGATAGTATTGCGCCTTCTCCTGCACATAGACCATGTGCTTGAAGTCGACCATCTCAAGCCCGATCTCGGCCTCGTGCGTCTTGAACAGCTCCTGCGCGTCATAGGGGCCATAGAAATCCTGGCCCTGGCTGTTCTTGCCGGGGCCGGCGTGATCGCGGCCGACGATGAAATGCGTGCAGCCGTGGTTGCGGCGGATGATCCCGTGCCAGACCGCCTCGCGCGGGCCAGCCATGCGCATGGCGAGGTTCAGAAGGCTCATCGTCGTAGTGGCCTGCGGATATTTGTCGAGCACCGCCTCGTAGCAGCGCACGCGGGTGAAGTGATCAACATCGCCCGGCTTGGTCATGCCCACCACGGGGTGGATCAGAAGGTTCGCCTGCGCCTCGCGGGCGGCGCGGAAGGTCAGCTCTTGGTGCGCCCGGTGCAACGGGTTGCGGGTCTGGAAGGCCACGATCTTGCGCCAGCCG
>JBFEXG010000227.1:0-4015 GCA_041546005.1 Paracoccaceae bacterium | reverse complement strand
TAGGGCTCGCCCATCTTTGGCGGGGGGAATGCGTTTGCAGTCATGGAAGGCTCCGTTCCCGAGAGGATTCGAGGGGAAAATTGACGCAAGCCCTTCCATATGTAAAATCTTCAAATAGTATCTGTTGATACATGGAATTTATATATGCGCTACAGCCAGATCCGCGCCTTTCATCAGGTCGCTCTACACGGCGGCTTTTCCCGCGCGGCGGAGATGCTCAACCAGACCCAGCCCGCGCTTTCCGATCAGGTGCGGCGGCTCGAAGAGGAACATGACGTTCTCCTCTTTCACCGCGAGGGGCGGCGCATTCGCCTGACCGAGGCGGGCGAGGCGCTCTTGATCCTCACGCGCAGGTTTTTCGAGGCGGAGGATGCGATTGCCGAACATCTGCAGCATTCCCGCGCCGCGCTGGCAGGGCGACTGCGGATCATGGCCGACTCCGCGCTCCATATCACCGGCGCGCTGGGCCGGTTTCGGGCACGGCATCCCGAGGTGTTTGTCGAGATCACGACGGGAAATTCCGAGCAAGTGCTCGCCGCCCTTCGTGCCTATGAGGTCGAGATCGGCATCGTCGGCAGTGTCGATCCCGCGCCGGACCTCGAGATGTTCGACCTTGGCGAGACCCCCATCGTCGCCATTGCCGCGCGGGGGCTTCTGCCCGCCGGAACGGTGAGCCTGAGCCTTAACGACCTGCGCCGCCATCCGCTTGTCTTCCGTGAAAAGGGGTCGCGCACGCGGCAGGGGCTCGAGCAGGAAGCGCGCAGACAAGGCGTGCGCCTGACGCCCGCGATCGAGGTTGAGGGGCGCGAGGCGATGCGCGAGGTTGTGGCCTCGGGGGCGGGGATCGGTTTCGTATCCGAGGCCGAGCAGGGCTATGACCCGCGGATAGAGCGGGTGCTTCTCTCCGGCGTTGGTCTCAGCATGACCGAAACGGTTGTCCACCTTTCAATGCGCCGCGAGCTGCCGGTAATCCGCGCCTTCATGGCCGAGATCGCGGCGGGCTAGGTGCGCAGAAGAGCGATCAGTTCGGCGTGCAGCTCCGGCGTGGCGGCGGCGGCCACGCGGACGTCCGACCCCATGCCGAGGGGATTGCCTTCCCAGTCGGTGATCTTGCCGCCTGCCTCTTCTACAAGGAGGGAGACCGGCAGGTAATCGTAGGGTTCAAGGTCGCAATCGACGACGGCATCGATATGCCCCGCGGCAAGAAGGGCGTAGGGTGCGCAATCATAGCTGTAGCGGCGCTCGCGGCCCGAGGCCATCAGGCGGGCATGGACATCGGGCCAACCGCGCCAGATCTTTTCGCCCTCGTTGATATAGAGCATCGCCTCGCCAAGACTTCTGCGCCCCGACGTAGTTATGCGGGTGGTGCCACAGAAGGCACCCCCGCCGCGCGCAGCGGAATAGATCTCGGTCACGGCGGGTAGGGCGACGACAGAAGCCTGCATCCGATCATCCACCATGCGTCCGATCAGCATGCCAAACAGCGGATGACCGGAAATGAAGCTGCGGGTTCCGTCGATCGGGTCGATGATCCAGAGGCCGCTGCCCGTGCCTCCGGTCTTGCCGAACTCTTCGCCAAAGATGCCGTCCTCGGGAAAGCCGGCGCCGATCAGACTGCGCAGTTTTTCTTCTACCGCACGGTCGGCCAGCGTGACGGGGCTGTCGTCGGCTTTGGTCTCGATGCTGAGGGCCTTGCGGAAATAGGACATGGCCAGCGGCGTCGCGGCTTTCGCCATGGCGATGGCCGCCGCCCGAACCTGCGCCGGGGTCTGACGTTTCTCGAGGGAAGGAGGGCTATCCATGTCGGACCGGTGACGCTGAATTGGAATGTTTTTGGGTGATTTTTGTAGATGCATTCCCATTTGCGCACAGAATCACACAAAATTCCACATACTTCTTGATCCGACTCATTTGGCGGTATTAGCTCGACTCAAGGACAGGGGGGACCGGGTGACCAAACGCCGAAACGTTCTTTTTGTGGTCATGGACCAGATGCGGGCAGATTTGCTGCACGGCGCATTTGCAAACCACGTTGATCTTCCCAACCTGCGCGCGCTGATGGGCGAGGCGGTCACCTTTCGGCGGCACTATTCGGTGACCAATCCGTGCGGGCCGTCGCGGGCATCGATCCTCACCGGCAAATATGCGATGAACCATCGGTCGGTTCGAAACGGAACGCCGCTTCTGCACGATACGCCCAATCTGGCGACAGAGGTTCGCAAGGCGGGCTATCTGCCTCAGCTTTGGGGGTATACCGACATCGCGATGGATCCCCGAACGCTTCCGGCGGGTGATCCGATGCTGAAATCCTACGAGCAAGTGATCCCCGGCTTTGTCGAAGCGCTCGAGATGCGCCTTGAGGAAAGCTGGCCGTGGCGGTCGCATCTGGCCTCGAAAGGCTACAAGGTGCCCGAAGGCTACGATATCTTCCGCCCCAACGGCGATCAGATCGACAGCCCCGCGCTCTATGCCGCCGAAGATAGCGACACGGCCTTCCTGACCGACCGGTTTCTGGCCGACATCCGTGCGCGGCCCTCGGGCTGGTTCGCGCATCTGACCTATATTCGGCCGCATCCGCCGCTGGTCGCGCCCGAACCGTTCAACAGAATGTACGATCCAGCGAGCCTCCCGTCGCCCCGGATCGTGCGGGACCGCGCCTCGCAGGCCGCGTCCCACCCATTCGACGGCCCGCTGCTGGGGCAGAAGGGGCCCAAGGATCAGGTCATTGGTTTTCCGGACCTTGCGGATACCCCCGAGAATGTTGCGACGCTCCGGGCGATCTACCTCGCTCTGGCGACAGAGGTCGACGAGCACTTCGGGCGGATTATCACGTTCCTCAAAGAGACGGGCCAATACGACAATACGCTGATCGTCGTCATGGCCGACCACGGCGAAATGCTTGGCGATCACCATGCCTGGGGTAAAATGCATTATTACGATGCAGCCTACCACACGCCGCTGATCATTCGCGATCCGGCGCTGAAAGACGGGTTTGGCCGCGAAATTGATGCGCCGACTGAATCGGTCGATGTCACGCCGACGATCCTTGATCTTCTAGGGCTCGATATCCCCGACACGATGGACGGCCGAAGCCTTGCGCCGTTTCTGCGTCGAAGCGCACCCGAGGACTGGCGGGACTACAGCTACTCCGAGCTCGACTATGGAGACCCGATTGAGCCGACGCTCTGGCAGAGCCGGCTGGGCCTTGACTGTGACGTGACAAACTTTGCGATCCTACGCGGCCGCCAGCACACGCTCGTACATTTCAATGGAGGCCTGCCGCCCATCCTTTTCGATCATGAAAACGAAGGAGAGGCCCGGAATGTCGCGAATGATCCTGCGGCGTCGTCCATTCTTCTTGAAATGACTCAGCGTCTGCTGAACCATAGGCTGACACATAGTGAAGGGCGTTTTGCCCGAACAATGATTACCGCCCAAGGAGCGCAGCGCGCATCCTAGGTGATTTGAAATACCGGCCGCTGATATTCTGGCCGTGAACTCAAGAGGGCGCGGCCCGGGCGCTACCTTGCTGCTACAATTGCCGGGCAGACTTCCGCGCGATGGCGTTTGCTTTTGCGGGGCTTTCTAAGAGGGGGATGCACGCACCTATTTGAGCTTTCAAGCTGGTCAAACCGGCCGGGGCCTTTGGGCCTCAGGACCAAACGGACGATCGCCTGCCGGCCAATGCGCCGTCAGGGTCGGGCCGAAAATCAATAAGACCCGCACTTTCAACTCGTCACACGACAGGAGAGACTATGAAACGATATCTATTGTCCGGCGTGGCAATGCTGGTGCTTCCAGCCGCTGCCTATGCCAACTGCCCGGCGGTCACCATGGGAGATTCCATGGGTGTCGCAGCCGGCGCATTCCCGCAACAATATGAACTGTCCGAGTTTGAAGCGGCCGCTGGCTGCTCGATGGAATTCTCGGAAAACCCCGCGATTGGCGACCTAAACGCGCGTATCGCGGGCAACCCGGCCCTGCCGCCGCTGGCTGATCGTCTGCCGTCCGAGCC
>JBFEXG010000139.1:0-6536 GCA_041546005.1 Paracoccaceae bacterium | reverse complement strand
GGCGGCAGTCCGCGGCAGGATATGGGCCATCAGGAGAGCCGTTTCATGGGCCTTGAGGCTCGGCGCTGCGGCGATCGCGGACAGGGCGACGAGGGCAGGATCAAGCGCTTCGAGTTCCGCGCGCGCAGCGTCATCAAGGGCGCAGAGGCCAACCGGACCGGGCTGGAAGCTTTCGCTTGCAAGGCCGTTGGCAATGAGCATGTCATGCTCGTCGAGCAGGATGTGGTAATAGGTGACCGGCTCATGCGGCAAAACCGTGTGAATGCCTGCTCCATCCAAGTGCCCCGCGCGAACCAGCACTCTTTCGGTGCCGAACAGCATTTCGACCTGCCAGCCTTCGACAGCGAGGCGGTGCTGGCGCGAAAGGCGCAAATCGCTGTGCGGCAGGTTGGCACCAAAGGCACCAGCCGGAATCACAACGGGGCGGAGCTCTTTCTTGAGCAGCATTTCCGAAACGCCCGCTGTCCGCGCACCGATCCAGCGGATCGGTTTGATTTGACCGTCAGCTGTCACCACAAGATCGCCGACCTTCAGCGTCTCGACGCGGTGCTCGCCTGTGGGGGTGGCGATCAGCGTGCCATTGGCAAAGCAGACCATCACGTTCTTGTGCAATAGGCCGGTGATCGGCACCGAGCCGTTCGGCAGGTCGTTCATCAGCGAATAGGTGCCGCTGCCGTCCGACAGGAAATAGTAGCGCTGGCCGCCGGCGGAGACGACCACGACCTCTTTGCTGTCGACGCCGAGGTCGGCAAATTTCTTGGTGTCGGGCAGGTTGCCGGAGAACTCGACCTGGAAGTCCATCTGGACGCCGTTGATGATGACCTGTGTATCAGGGTCCACAGCGCCAGAAACGTAGTCTAGAATGATGTCGCCGTCCGGGTCGGCGCCGACGCCCGAGCCGGGCGTTGCGACGAAGGTGAGTTCGGTGACGGGAACCTGCGAGGTGCCGACGGAATTGATCGAGGCGTTGTTGGCGGTATTGCTGTCGCCCCGCGCCCAGAAGCTGATCGTCGTCATCTCGTTACCCAAAAAATCGCTTGTTCGTCGTGACCTTCGGGGAAGAAGCCGGTTTTCCAAGGGCGCGGAGATGGCCGCGGTATGAATTAACTTTGTCGAAACCATGTTTTTCGCGGCGGAATTCGGGCAAAATGCCGCGTGAAAATGCGGGCGGAAGGCAAGTTGGGGTCTTTGCCTTGCGCGGGATTCGGTCTATGGGCGGGGCAGGCCAGATAACCCGGAGCGCGCCATGAAAGCTGCCGTCATCGTCTTCCCCGGATCCAACTGCGATCGCGACATGGCCGTGGCCCTGCGTCAGGCGGGTGCGGATGTGACCATGGTCTGGCACAAGGACGCCAAGTTGCCTGCGGGCGTCGATCTGGTGGCGGTTCCCGGCGGGTTTTCCTTTGGAGACTATCTGCGCTGTGGTGCGATTGCGGCCCAGTCTCCGGTGTCGCAGGCGGTGATCGAACACGCCAATCGCGGCGGTTTCGTTCTCGGGGTGTGCAACGGCTTTCAGGTGCTGACCGAGACCGGCCTGCTGCCTGGCGCTTTGATGCGCAACGCAGGGCTGAAATTCGTTTGCAAGACCGTTAAACTGAAGGTTGAGACCACCGACAGCGCCTTTACCGGCAACTATGCCAAAGGCGCCGAGATCGATGTGCCGATCGCGCACCATGACGGCAACTATTTCGTCGATCAGGACACTCTGGCCCGCCTGAAAGGCGAAGACCGGATTGCCTTTACCTATGTCGAAAACCCCAACGGCGCGATCGCTGATATCGCGGGTGTCCTCTCCGACAACCGCCGCGTCCTCGGGATGATGCCGCACCCCGAGCGGGCGGTCGATCCCGCGCAGGGAAGCACCGATGGCAAAGCTCTGTTCCAGAGCCTCCTTGCGCAAATGACCGCCGCCTGAAGCCGCGCGCCTTTCGCCGCGCTTGTGGGTTTATCTGGGCGGCCCTAGTCTGACCGCATGAGTGATATTGACGCCACTTCAGCCCAGCAGGGCGGTTGGGGCCGCTGGATTTGGCGGCTGCTCAACGGCGTTATCCTTGTGATGGCGGTTGGCGTTATCGTTCTGACCAACCAGCTTTTGACCGAGCGCTACACCGAGACGACCCGCAGCCGGGCCGAAGTCAGGATGACGCTCTATGTCGGCAACCTGATCAGCGAGTTGCAACGCAACTCAATCGTGCCGCAACTTCTGGCGCGGGACGCAGAGTTGATCGGGGCGCTCAAGAACAATGATTTCACCGACTCAAGCCAGCGCCTCTTGAGCTATGTCGACGAGATCGGTGCGGCATCGCTTATGCTGCTCGATAATTCGGGTCGCACGGTCGCCGCGACCGACCGAAGCCATATCGGCGAGTTGCACCGGAACGATCCCTATTTCGTCAGCGCGCTGCGCTCGAATATGACGGTCTTTTCCCTCTATCAGACAGAGGTTGGCACCTATTCCTTTGTCTATTCGCGGCGCATCGACGAGGGCGGAGCGCTTTTGGGCGTGCTTGCGGTCGAGGTTGATCTGCAAAAGCTCGTCTCCGGCTGGGCCGGTGTGTCTGACGCCGTTTTCGTGACGGACAGCACGGGCGCGATTGTCCTGTCGACCGAGCCGCGCTGGAATGGGCTTGAAGAGGCCGCGGCGCTGTCGCGCCAGTCGGCTCCGTCGGCCATCGAGCGAGCGATCCGCGCGACCCAAGACTGGACGACCGTTTCGGCCGACGCCTATGTGCAGGGCGAGGCGGTTTTGCGGCAGGAGACAAAGATCCCCTTCCAGGGTTGGCGGATGGTGACCTTCACCACCTACACCTCGATCCGCGAGCGGGTGAATGGCGTTCTGGCGCTCGAGATCATGGGATTTGCGCTGCTGCTGGCGATGGTCTTTTGGTTCTCGTCGCGCAAGGCAATGACCCGGCTTTTGTTCTCGCAACAGGAATCGGCGCAGCTGCGGGCGCTAAACATTCGCCTGCAAAGGGAGATTGCCGAGCGGGAACGCGTCGAAAAGACCCTTCAGGTCGCCGAGCAAAGCCTCGCCCAATCCTCCAAGCTCGCCGCACTTGGCGAGATGTCGGCGGCTGTTAGCCATGAGTTGAACCAGCCGCTTGCCGCGATGAAAACCTATCTCGCCGGTGCGCGGCTTTTGGTGCAGCGTCGGCGGATGGACGAGGCAGTTTCGTCTTTCCAGCGGATCGACGATCTGATCGAGCGGATGGGGGCAATCACCCGCCAGCTCAAATCCTACGCCCGCAAAGGGGCCGATAGCTTTGCCCCGGTGGACACGCGCGATGCCGTGACCTCGGCGTTGGCGATGATGGAGCCGCAACTTCGCACGCGGCATGTGGCCATTACGCGCGCCATGCCGACCGAACCCGCGATGATCCTCGGTGATCGGATGCGGCTCGAGCAGGTGATCATCAACCTTCTGCGCAACGCGCTCGACGCCACCAAGGGCGAGGACGATCCCAGTGTCGATGTGCTTCTGACGGTGGGCGACACAATCCGGCTGAGCGTGCGCGACAACGGGCCGGGGATCGACGATCTCGATGCCCTGTTCGAGCCCTTCTACACCACCAAGCAGCCCGGCGACGGCGTGGGCCTTGGCCTTGCCATCTCGTCAGGCATCGTAAACGAGCTCGGTGGGCGGCTTACCGCCCATAACGCGCCGGAAGGGGGGGCTGTATTTGAAGTCCAGCTCCCTATTTATAAAGAAGACGTCGAGGCAGCGGAGTAGGACGATGAGCAAAGCGATGAAGATCGCAATCGTCGATGACGAAAAGGATATGCGGCAGTCGATCAGCCAATGGCTGGCGCTGTCGGGGTTTGACACCGAGACTTTCGCCAGCGCCGAGGATGCCTTGAAGGGCCTCACCCCCGATTACCCCGGCATCGTCGTCTCCGACATCAAGATGCCCGGCATGGACGGGATGCAATTTCTTAAGAAGCTCAAGGGCGTGGATTCGACCCTTCCGGTCATCATGATCACCGGCCACGGCGATGTGCCGATGGCGGTCGAGGCGATGCGGATCGGTGCCTATGATTTCCTTGAAAAGCCCTTCAACCCCGACCGGATGACCGAGCTTGCCAAAAAGGCAACGCTGGCGCGCCGTTTGACGCTCGACAGTCGCGCCCTGCGGCGCGAGTTGTCGGACGGGTCCTTGCTGATGAAAAAGCTCATCGGCTCGAGCGCGGCGATGGAGCGGCTTCGCGAGGACATCCTCGATATCGGGCAGGCCGATGGCCATGTCCTGATCGAAGGCGAGACCGGCACCGGCAAAACGTTGGTGGCCCATGCGCTTCATGCTGTAGGTGCGCGCGCTTCTAAAAAATTCGTTCTGGTTTCTTGCTCCGCCTTTGATGAAGACGCCCTGAACCGGCGGCTTTTCGGGCCCGCCCATGACGATGAGCCTATCCCAGCTATCGAAGAGGCACGGGGCGGCACTATGGTTCTTGAGGATATCGAAGCGCTGAGTCCCGTTTTACAGGCCCGGCTGATGACCGCGATCAACGATCAGGGCAACCCGCCCGAAACCCGCATCGTGGCGATCTGCAACCTGCAAGAGCAGGACAAGACCTGCGAAAGCGTCCTGCGCCCCGATCTTTTTTACCGCCTTGCCGCCATGCGGATCATCGTACCGCCGCTGCGTCAGCGGGGCGAGGATGTTTTGACGCTGTTCACAGCGCTGAGCGATCAGTTTGCCGAAGAATACGGCTGCGACGCGCCGCAAGTGAGCGCTCAGGAAGCGGCTCAGCTCTTGCAGGCCCCCTGGCCGGGCAACGTGCGCCAGCTGATCAACGTGGCGGAACGCGCTGTCCTGCAAAGCCGCCGTGGCACGGGCACGATCGCCTCGCTTCTGATGGCCGATACCGACGACCCGCGGCCGGCAATGACCACCGAGGGTAAACCCCTCAAAGAGTTCGTCGAAGCCTTCGAGCGGATGCTCATCGACAACACCATGCGCCGCCACAAGGGCTCGATCGTGGCGGTGATGGACGAACTGTGCCTGCCGCGCCGGACGCTGAACGAGAAGATGGCCAAGTATAACATGCAGCGGTCGGACTATCTTTAGGTTCGCAACCAATAGTAGAAATGCTTGAGATGGCGGCTCGGAAACTTGCCCATTGTCTCCGGCCCCCTTTCCCCCTTATGTATGGTTTACGGACGTTCGCACGATGGAGTGCGGGATCGTCCGGTGAGTTTCACTGTTTTGGAGCCGCCCGGCCATAGCGTGCCGGGCTTCCAGACAGAGGATTTGGCCCCATGGGGCCGGAGAAATGCCCTGGGCAGCGCGAGGTTACAGACGCGTCCGGGCACCTGAACGGGCCCTGCTTGCGGGGTCGGAGTGTAAACGCGATGAACTGCGCATGGGCGACAGGATGGATGCGACAGGCCCTTTCGGGCCGCGCCCCTGACCATGTGCATCACGCTCAGATAAATCACGCCATATCCACAGCCGCTCCACCGGGGCGCGCTGAGGCGAGGCGTGTGAATGGACAAAATGCCAAAGAAAATGCTGATCGACGCCACGCACGCGGAAGAAACCCGCGTTGTTGTGGTAGACGGAAACAAAGTCGAAGAATTTGATTTCGAAAGCCAGTCGAAGCGTCAGCTCGCTGGAAATATCTATCTGGCCAAAGTCACGCGCGTAGAGCCGTCGCTGCAGGCAGCCTTCGTGGATTACGGTGGCAACCGCCACGGTTTTCTCGCCTTCTCGGAAATCCATCCCGATTACTACCAGATCCCGGTCGCTGACCGTGAAGCGCTGATCGCCGAAGAGCGGGCCTATGCCGAGAGCCTTCGCGATGAGGGCGATGCCGAGGCCGAGGATAGCGAAAAGCCCCGCAAGGTAAGCCGCTCGCGCCGTACGCGCTCGCGCTCCAAATCGAGCGCAGCAAGCCGCGAGTCGGGCGATATCGTCGCCACCGCCGAGGTTGACCGCGATGACGTGAGCATCTCGGGCATGGAAGTTGTCGATTTCGACGACGATGCCGACGAGGTCAACGGGGCCGAAGACGCGGGCGAAGGTGAAGGCCTGAGCCCGATGGAGACCGTCGCGGAAACGCCGGTCGAAACCCCGGCGGGTGAGGACGACGAGGACGATGACACCGAAGCCCAAGGCTCGGTCGAATCTGTCGAGAAAGACGACACCATCGAAAGCGTCGCCGAAGAGGACGACAGCGAAGAGGTCCGTCCTGTCCGCAAGCCGCGCGCCAAGCGTTATAAGATCCAAGAAGTGGTCAAGGTTCGCCAGATCATGCTGGTGCAGGTGGTCAAGGAAGAGCGCGGCAACAAAGGCGCGGCGCTCACCACCTATCTCTCGCTGGCTGGCCGTTATTGCGTTCTGATGCCCAACACCGCCCGTGGCGGCGGCATCTCACGCAAGATCACCAACGCTGCTGACCGTAAGAAGCTCAAGGAAATCGCAGCCGAGATTGATGTGCCGGATGGCGCGGGCCTCATCATCCGCACCGCAGGCAGCCAGCGGACCAAGGCCGAGATTAAGCGCGACTACGAATACCTTCAGCGCCTCTGGGAGCAG
>JBFEXG010000181.1:0-5088 GCA_041546005.1 Paracoccaceae bacterium | reverse complement strand
GATCCTCTCGACCCAGAATATCGCCATGATCGACGACAGCCGCGCTGCCGCGATCTATGGTCGCATCTCGGGCTCGCTTGATGAAAAAGACCCCGAAGCTTCGCTCTCATGGTTGAAAACCCAATACGAACAGCTTGTTGGACAATGCGCGACCAACTGATCAGCTGATCCAGCGCGCCGTCATAGTTTCGTGACATACCCCCCCGATGCGACTATCAGGGGGCCACAGCCAGCCAACGGATTCGGAGCCACACTCGTGTCCAGACAGATGCCGCCCGCCCATCCCTTCGACGACGACAAACTGAAGGAGGAATGCGGGATATTCGGCGTCGTCGGCGTCACGGATGCCGCCAACTTCATCGCCCTTGGCCTTCACGCGCTTCAGCACCGCGGGCAAGAGGCGGGCGGGATTGTCACCCACGATCCCGAGACCGGTTTCAATCAGGCCCGCCGCATGGGCTATGTGCGCGACAATTTCACCTCTGCCGACGTGATGAAGACTCTGCCCGGCGGCATCGGCATTGGCCACGTCCGCTATTCCACCGCCGGCAACAAGGGCCAGACCGCGATCCGCGATGTGCAGCCCTTCTTTGGCGAGTTTGCCATGGGCGGCGCGGCCATTGCGCACAACGGCAACATCACCAACGCCGATGCGCTACGGCGCGAGCTGATCGACCGCGGCTCGATCTTCCAGTCCTCGTCCGACAGCGAATGCATCATTCACCTGATGGCGCGCTCGATGGGCCGCAATATCCCAGACCGCATGGAAGAGGCGCTGCGCAAGGTCGAAGGCGCCTTCTCGGTCGTCGCCATGACCCGCACCAAGCTCATCGGTGTGCGCGATCCCTTGGGTGTGCGGCCGCTGGTTCTGGGCAAGGTCGGTGACGGCTGGGCGCTCGCCTCGGAAACCTGCGCCCTCGATATCATCGGTGCCGAGTTCGTGCGCGAGATCGAACCGGGCGAGATGGTTGTCATCAACGCCGAAAAGGGTGTTTCCAGCCACTTCCCCTTCCGCCCGCAGAACTCGCGCTTCTGCATTTTCGAGCATGTCTATTTCAGCCGCCCGGATTCGATCCTCGGTGGCCGCTCGGTCTATGAAACCCGCCGCCAGATCGGCATCGAACTGGCCCGCGAAGCGCCCGTCGAGGCCGATCTCGTCTGCCCCGTGCCCGACAGCGGAACGCCGGCGGCCATCGGCTTTGCACATGAGAGCGGCATCCCCTACGGCATGGGGATCATCCGCAACCAATACATGGGCCGGACCTTCATCGAGCCGACCGAGCAAATCCGCAACATGGGCGTGCGCCTCAAACTCAACGTCAACCGCGCGCTCATCAGGGGCAAGCGGGTGATCCTCGTCGACGACTCGGTGGTGCGCGGCACCACGAGCCGCAAGATCAAGGAGATGATCCTTGATGCGGGCGCGACCGAGGTCCATTTCCGGATTGCTTCCCCGCCCACCGCATGGCCCTGCTTCTACGGCGTCGACACGCCGCAACGCGAAAAGCTCCTCGCGGCGACCATGACCGAAGAAGAGATGCGCCAGCATCTGGGCGTCGACTCGCTCCGTTTCATCTCGCTCGACGGCCTCTACCGCGCCGTGGGCGAGACCAAGGGACGCGACCCCAAGAAGCCGCGCTATTGCGATGCCTGCTTCTCGGGCGAGTATCCGGTGGCTCCTTCCGACATGATCGAGAAGGGATTTCAGCTGAAGGCAGCTGAATGACAACGCCGGGCGGCATCGACGAGTATCTCACGACGCTGCCCGACGATCAGGCCCGCTGCCTGCAAGACCTCCAGGATCGGGTGAGCGCGCTGCTACCCGGATCGGAAGAAGTCATCTCCTACGCCATGCCGGGCCATCGGGTCGGCAAGAAGATGATCGCGGGCTATGCGGGTTTCACCAAGCATTGCAGCTTCTTTCCCCATTCGGGCGGCGTGGTTCCGGGCTTTGCTGCCGAGCTTGACGAGCGCGGCTTCAGCTATACCAAGTCTGGCGTTCACTTCACGCCCGACAAGCCCCTGCCCGACGATCTTCTCGAACGCCTGATCGCCGCACGCCTCAAGGAGGCAGGGCTGGCATGACGCCCGTGCGTTTTCGCCCGCATCATTTCCTCTGCTCGCTCGGCTATGAGGGCAAAGGCTATTCCGAGGGCTTTACCGAAAATATGACCGGCATCGTCATGGGCCGCCTGCGCGCGGCCGAGGGCGACGAAACGCCGATCCGCGTGGTTGGCGCGGCGGACGATATCTGCGCCCCCTGCCCCAAACGGCGCGGCACCTTGTGCACCACGCAAGACAAGATCAAGACGCTCGACCGCGCCCATGCCGCCGCGCTGAAGCTGAAACCGCATGAAGAGCTGACATGGGGCGAGGCCAAGGCTCGCATCCGCGCGGCTGTCCCCTCCGGTTCGCTCAAGACCCTCTGCGCGGGCTGCGAGTGGGAGCCCTACGGGATGTGCGAGGCGGCCTTGGCGCGGCTCCACGCCGAGCCTAAATAAGAAAGGCCGCGCCAGATCGCTCCGGCGCGGCCTTCAATGCTCGTCAGAAACCTCAGGCCTTGCGGGCCACGGCCTTCCAAGCGCCGGTGACGATCAGCGCGGCGAGAACGGCTTTGACCGCATCGCCGATCAGGAAGGGCGCCATGAAGTAGGTCCAGATGCCCGAGGCGCTGATGTTGACCCAGCCGCCTTCGAGGCCAAATGCGCCTGCCACAGCCATCGGCCAGATCGCACCCGGAACGTAAAGCAGAGCCGAAATCACGATCGCAGCGACCGAGAGCGGCAGGACGCGGCGCAGGCCCATGTCGGCGGCAAAGCCGGCCATCCAGGCCATGCCGACGAAGCCAACGAGGAAACCAGCGGTCGGGCCAAAGAAGGCCGCGCCATTGGCGAAACCGGCGAAGACCGGCAGGCCCATCGCGCCTTCGGCGAGGTAGGCAACAAGCGTTACAGCGCCAAGACGGGCGCCATAAGCAAAGCCGACGAGCAGCACGGCCAGCGTCTGGAGCGTCACCGGAACCGGATACATCGGCACAGTCACCTGAGCGGCGGCTGCGATGAAGAGCGAACCGCCCAGAACCATCAGCGCCTTGGCGCCGAGCGAATTCGAGCGAACGAGGGTCGAAGAGAGAGTCATGGCCCACCTTTCCAAATAGAGCTGTCGCAAGATCGCCGCGCCGCAGCGGAATGTCAACGAATGCGAGCGATAACGGGGGAAACGAATGGCCGCAGGAGCGCGCAAGTCTCTTGCTCCGGCGCGCCCCTCATGCCAAAGGAGCCGCATGACCAAAACTGCCGATCTTCCCGTCGCTCTCATCACTGGCGCTTCGCGCGGCCTAGGCACGGCTTTGGCCGAAGCGCTGGCCCCGACCCACCATATCGTCGCCGTCGCCAAGACGGTCGGCGCTCTGGAAGAGCTCGACGACCGGATCACCGCTGCGGGCGGTCAGGCGACCCTTGCGCCGATGGACATCACGGTAGAAGCGGCGATGCAGCAGCTTTGCCGGTCGATCTTTGATCGCTGGGGCAAGCTCGATCTCTGGGCGCATACCGCGATCCACGCAGGCCCCCTCGCCCCGGCCTCGCAGCTGGCCGAGAAGGATTTCGTCAAGTCGCTCGAAATCAACGTCCACGCCACCCAGCGGCTCATGTCCTATGTGGCCCCCCTTCTGGGGCAATCCGGCAAGGCCGTGTTCTTTGACGACCCGCGCGGCGGCGAGGCCTATTTCGGCCACTACGGCGCGACCAAGGCCGCCCAGATCGCCCTTGCCCGCAGCTGGCAGGCCGAGAGCCAGCGCACTGGCCCCGATGTCCGCATCCTTGCGCCCCGTCCGATGCCGACCGGCACTCGCGCCCGCTTCTACCCCGGCGAGGACCGTTCGAAGCTTGCCGATATCCGCGACGAGGCCGCCCGCCTCCTGCCGGAAATCCTTAGCTGACCTGCCCGCTTGCCGCCCTGCCCGCGATTGCATAGGAAAGAGCAGGCAGAGGCAGGACGATATGCGCATACTCATCACCAACGATGACGGGATCAACGCCCCCGGGCTGATCACGCTTCAGGCTATCGCCGAGGAAATCGCGGGGCCGGAGGGCGAGGTCTGGACGGTTGCGCCTGCTTTCGAGCAATCGGGCGTCGGCCACTGCATCAGCTACACCCACCCGATGATGGTGGCCCAGCTTGGGCCGCGCCGCTTTGCCGCCGAAGGATCGCCCGCCGATTGCGTGCTTGCGGGCCTTTATGATGTGATGAACGGCTCGCGCCCCGATCTCGTGCTTTCGGGTGTCAATCGGGGCAACAATGCCGCCGAGAACGTGCTTTATTCCGGCACCATAGGTGCCGCGATGGAAGCCGCCCTTCAGGGCCTCCCGGCGATTGCGCTCTCGCAATTCCTCGGCCCCGACAACCGCGATCTGGACGACCCTTTTGACGCCGCCGCCCAGTTCGGCGCGCAGGTGGTGCGCCGCCTTCTCGACGCCGCGCCGTGGGACGAGGAAGACTACCGCCTCTTCTACAACGTGAACTTCCCGCCTGTGCCCGCAGCCTCCGTGAAAGGCACCCGCGCCACGACCCAAGGCTACCGCCGCAACACACGGTTTTCGGTCGATCCGCACCTTTCGCCCTCGGGCCGCCGGTTCCTCTGGATCAAGGGCGGCCCACAACACGAGCCGACCCTTCCGGGCACAGACGCGCACGCCAACCTCGACGGCTATATCTCGGTGACACCGATGCGCGCAGACCTCACGGCCCACGATCGCCTCTCGCACTTGCAGGACGCTCTGGCATGACAACAGACGCCGAGCGCAAGATGCAGTTCCTCTTCGCGCTCCGCTCGCGCGGGGTGACGGATGCGCGCGTTCTGACGGCCATGGAAAAGATCGACCGCGCCGATTTCGTACGCGGCATCTTCGCGGATCGCGCCTATGAAGATATGCCCCTGCCGATTGGCGCGGGGCAGACGATCAGCCAACCCTCGGTCGTCGGCCTGATGACTCAGGCGCTCAATATCCAGCCGCGCGACAAGGTGCTCGAGGTCGGCACCGGCTCGGGCTATCAGGCGGCGATCCTTAGTCAGCTGGCGCGCCGCGT
>JBFEXG010000105.1:0-7793 GCA_041546005.1 Paracoccaceae bacterium | reverse complement strand
GTTATCGAAGGCGCGGGCAGCCCTGCCGAGGTCAACCTGCGGGCGGGCGACATTGCCAATATGGGCTTTGCCGAGGCGGCGGATGTGCCGGTGATCCTCGTGGGCGATATCGACCGTGGCGGGGTCATGGCGCAGCTTGTCGGCACCCATGTGATCCTGACCGAGGCTGACCGCGACCGGATCAAAGGCTTTGCCGTGAACAAGTTTCGTGGCGATCCCTCTCTATTCACCGAAGGCATGGAGTTCGTCGCCGAGCGCACCGGCTGGTCGCCGCTTGGTATCCTGCCGTGGTTTCCGCTGGCGTGGAAGCTGCCTGCCGAAGACGTCATGGACATCGCAAGCCGCCCCGGCGGCCCGCTGAAGATCGCCGTGCCGCGCCTGTCGCGGATCGCCATTTTCGACGACCTCGCCCCCCTCTCGGCCGAGCCGGGCGTGACGGTCGAGATTGTCGAGCAGGGGCGCCCCCTACCGGGCGATGCCGATCTCGTGCTGATCCCCGGCTCGAAATCGACCATTGCCGATCTTGCGGATTTCCGGGCGCAGGGCTGGGATATCGACCTTCTCGCCCATGTGCGGCGCGGCGGGCAGGTCTTGGGCATCTGCGGCGGCTATCAGATGCTCGGGCGCGAGATCGTCGATGCCGAGGGGATCGAAGGCGAGCCGGGGCGCGTGGCGGGCCTTGGCCTTCTCGATGTGGTGACCGAGATGAAGCCGATGAAGCGGCTTGCCCTGACGGATGCAGTTCATGCTGCCTCCGGCGAGCCGGTCAGCGGCTATGAGATTCATATTGGCCAGACCGAAGGGCCAGACCGGGCCCGCGCTTGGCTCCGCGTCGGCAATCGGGGCGAAGGCGCGGCTAGTGCCGATGGGCGCATCCGCGGCTGCTATCTGCACGGGCTATTCACGGCTGACGGGTTCCGCGCCGCTTTCCTCAAAGACCTCGGCCTTGCCGAGACACAGGCCAGCTATGGCGCGGATGTCGAGGCGGCACTTGACGCTTTGGCCGACCACATGGAAACCCACCTCGACCTAGATGCAATCCTTGGCCTTGCGGCCGAGGTTTGATCACTCGGCCTCGCGGCTTTCAAGGATGCTGAAAACCTCGCGACGGACAAGCTTGCGGATATTGCGGGTCATCCGTTCACCCAGCTCGCCCTCAAGCTCACTGCGGACAACCTGCGTGATGAGATCGCGCAGCATATCCTCGTCGAGCGCGGTTTCCTCGCTCAGATAGGCAGCGAGATCTTCATCGAGCTTGTCCCCGAATGCGCCCGCGGCGCTTTCAGCCGCAGTCTGCGCGAGCGCGTCAGAAATCTGATCGATCATCGCCTCCGCCTCGGCGGCTGCCTGATCGGGCTCTTCCTCGGCCAAGTCGACCTCACCGAGCGCCGTTTCCGGCTCTTCAATTAGAGGCTCGAGGGCCTCCAAGGCATCCGTCTCGGTCTCACTATCGGCGCGGCCGTCGTCCAAATCTTCTGCATCGACATGGCTGAACGACAAAATGCTTTCGTCGCCATCGTCTTCACCGGAATCGGCAACCGGCTCATCTTGAACCGGCGCGGCAAAGCCTTCGCGAGGACGGGC
The DNA here is from genome assembly GCA_041546005.1 of Paracoccaceae bacterium. Taxonomy (GTDB): domain Bacteria; phylum Pseudomonadota; class Alphaproteobacteria; order Rhodobacterales; family Rhodobacteraceae; genus RFZI01. The sequence goes on along the minus strand of JBFEXG010000105.1, from coordinate 6,209 downwards.
AAAAAAGGCCAGATCGAGCGGAGCCTCGTCGGCTGGCGCCTCGCTGGCAAGCATGTCCATCGAGGCTTCGTCTTCGTCCTCGAACGCCTCAGTAGCGCCAGATGCTTCTGGCTGCGGGTCGTCGATACCATCCTCGTCATCGACGATATCGGGCATGTCCATACCCCCGACGGCGCGTAGGGGGGTGGTGAAATCGTTCAGGACGGTCTCGCTTCCGTCGGGCTCCCAATCGTCAGAGTCGCTGCCGACGGCGGCCTCAAGCTCAGCAATTGCCGCCCCGAGGCTCTGATAGCCGCCCTGCTCGGCCTCTTCCTCCGAGGAAAGTTCCTCGTCGCCCTCCTCCTCGTTTCCGTCAAACATCTCAAGAATGTCAGAGATGGTTTCGGGTTCCGGAGAGGCCTCGTCGATTTCATCCTCGGCCAGCGTATCGTCCTGCGCCTTGGCGGTGTCCGGCGCGTCGTCATTCAGCACTTGCGGTTCTTCAACCGCTTCGGGGGCCGCTGTTTCCGCCTCGGGCGCGACCGGGGTCCAAAGAACTTCATTGTTCAAGACCTCGGGCTCGGCGCTACGGCGGAACCGCAAAAGCGATTCGCTCTTGCCGCGAACCTCGGAGCGGCTCTCAATCACGCGCAAAGCCGGAGTGAGAACGAATTTTCCGGCATCATCAACGGCTTCGACCGCCGAGACCACCTGTTCAGCGCCCTTTGCTGCATTGGCCTCGGCCGCGCGCTGGCGAATCCATTCCCCGTCAGCCACAAGCTTTCGAATGGATGTCAGCACATCTTCGATTTCGACGTTCGTGACCCGATCCGACATAGTTTTCCTGCCTTGCCCCGAGCAGAACTCTAGCCGCTCAGGAAAAATCAGACAACTAATAGCGGCAAAAGCCGAAAGAGGAATTAATTGCCGCCAATGGCTTGCAAGACGCGATCAAGCGCTTCGCCCTGCGGCGAAGTTGTCGAGGGAGCGTCTTTCACCAGATTATAATAGGCTTCGGGATCATAGAGCTGCACGGCAAGCCTCAAATGCTCCGCCGTCATGAGCCCCATGGCCGACAGGACGACATAGCTCGCGATCACCTCGTCGGATTGCGCCGCCAAAAGGCTCGCGCGTGCGTCCAAAAGGCTTTGCTCGGCATTCAAGACTTCAAGAGAGGTGCGCGCGCCAAGCTCGGCCTCTTCGCGTATCCCGTCATAGGCCACGCTCGATGCTGCAATCTGTTGCTCAAAGGCTTGCCGCCCGGCCCGCGCCACAGAGAGATTGGCATAGGCATTGCCGATCCCTTGGCTCACCGAGGCGCTTGCCAGATGAAGCCCGGCGCGCGAGGCGTCCCGATAGGCGGCAACCTGGCGGATCGAGGCTTCGATTGCCCCGCCGGAATAGAGCGGCCCGCCGATTGTCACCGAGAATTGGCCCGCGGTGTTGCCTTCCCCATCGACGCCAACCTGCGCCGAGCCATTCACCGTTGGTCGCAGCGACAGCTCGGCCCGCTGCAAGTTGAGCTCGGCCGCCGAGACCTTGTGTTGCGCCTCGGCAAGGCTTGGATGGCCCTGCAGCGCGATCTGGCGCGCAGCGGCTTCCGAGGTCGGGAGCGGGGCGGCCGGAGCTGGGTCGAGCTGCCCGGGGCGGTGGCCAACCACGGCCGCATATTCCTCGCTCGCGCGGGCGAGCGCCCCTTCGGCGGCGGCAAGCTGGCTTTTGGCGGCGGCAAGCCGTGCTTCGGAAAGGGCGACATCGGATCGGGTGATTTCACCCACATCAAACCGGTCCTTGGCGGCGCGGGCCTCCTCCGCGATCACGCGAAGGGCGCTGCGGCGCAGCTCGACAAAGGATGTCTCACGGCGGACATTCTCATAGGCCTGAACCGCCCGCAAAAGTACTTGCTGCTCAATCCCGCGCAGCTGCTCGCGGGTGCCCAGAACGGTCTCGCGTGCGGCCTGCACCGCAAGATCGCCGGCACCGAAATCGTAAAGCGTCATCTGCGCCGTAATGGCAGCGTAGGTTTCCCAGCTGACCTGATCGACCATCGGCGGCGGGTCGCCCAGAACGGTCGCCTTGATATTGGCCGACCAACTCAAAACCGGCATCAAAGCCGCAACCGAGCGGGCCACATCTTCGTCGGCGGCCCGTAAAAGGGCGCGGTTCTGGGCCAGAAGGCCGCTCGTCTCGTAGGCGCTGGCAAGGGCAGAGCCGAGCGTCTCGGCGCGGGCCGCCGGCGCTGCGAAACCGACCGCCAGCGAAAATGCGATAATAGCGAGTTGTTTTTTAACCATACCTGCCTCCGTCAACCCCTACGTTCCCGACCGGCCCACGGATCATATGGGATCAGAGGGCGAAGGCAGCTTCCTTCGCGAAACCCTTGAGGACCGGCGCGCCCGCATGGAACACATCGCGCCAGTTCATCCGACCATCAATCTTCTGCCCGACCCGGACGACTTCCAGCCTTCCTTCGACCATCAGGCAGCCGATCCGGCCGCCATCCTTGAGCTGCGCCAGAAGGCCTGCCGGGATCTCTTCGGCGGCCCCTTGAAGAATGATCACATCATAGGGCCCGGATTTTGCCGCCCCTTCAGCCAAGGCACCGGAAATCACCGCCGCGTTGTCAACACCATGTTCCGACAGGAGAGACTGGGCCTCTTCGGCGCGCGCCTCGTCGTCCTCAACCGCGACCACGAAGTCAGCCAGACGAGAAAGAACCGCCGTCGAATACCCAAGGCCGCAGGCGATATCGAGAACCACCTCGGCCGGTTGAATATTCAGCGCGTCCAGCATCTTGGCGAAAGTCCGCGGTTCCAGAAGGGTCCGGCCGCCACCAAGATCGACGTTATCACCGATATAGGCCGCTTCACGCTTGGCCGAGGGCACATAGTCCTCGCGCGGCACGCTCAGCATCGCGTCGATGATCGGAAATTTGGTGACATCGGACGGACGGATCTGGGTATCGACCATCATGGTCCGGCGGGATGAAAAATCGGCCACGGGCAAACTCTTTCGTTCAGCTACCACGGGCCGGTGATGCCACAACTCGCCCCGAGGGGCAACGTCAGAAACACCGCCGATTTTTGCCCCTCGACCTTCTTGCGCAGGGCCGAGAAGCAGTATATCCCACCCCTGCTCCGGCGGGTTGGCGGAGAGGTTACGCAGCGGATTGCAAATCCGTGTAGACCGGTTCGATTCCGGTACCCGCCTCCAGAGCACCTCTCCTTCAGCGATTACTCTGCCTCGCCCTTCCACACCCACGGATGCGTGTAGGAGCCAAGCACCTTGGTCACATCCTCGTCCTTCACAGTCCCGGTCCGCTCGAGCCGCGCGACTAGGCCGCGTTTCTTTTCTTCGACCACATCGGCCACGGTCGCAGCGATGCCGGCGCTGTGCAGCGCGTGGTTATAGATGCGCTTGATCGCCATCTTCCTCAGGTCGGGTTTGAAGATCTTGCCGACAGCCGTTTTCGGCAGTTCGGCCATGATCTCGATATGCTTGGGATGGGCGGCGCGCTCTTTGATGTGCTCTTGGGCATAGGCCAACAGCTCTTCGACGGTCACTGTGGCCCCCGCAATCAGCTCGACATGGGCAATCGGAACCTCGCCCGAATGGGCGTCGGGTTGGCCGATGGCGCCAGCAAAGGCCACCTGCGGGTGGCCGGCAAGCACTTCTTCGATCTCTGAGGGGTCGATGTTATGGCCGCCACGGATGATGATATCCTTTGCGCGGCCGGTGATCCAAATATAGCCATCCGCGTCGATCCGGCCGAGATCGCCGGTGCGGAGGTATTGGGTCTTGGACTCTTTTCCAGGATAGTAGAGGTCCTTGTTCTTGCTCTTGTCGGAATAGGTATCCCCCATCGACACACCGGGATTGGAGACACAGATCTCGCCCTGCTCGCCGGTCTTGACCTCTTTGCCTGTCGCGAGGTCCATGATCTTGACGTCGCAATAGGGAAAGGCCACGCCAATCGAGCCGATTTTCTTTTCCCCGTCGGGCGGGTTGATCGAGACAAGACAGGTCGCCTCGGTCAGGCCATAGCCTTCGCAGATGGTCACGCCGGTCGCTTTCTCGAACCGCTTGAACAGCTCGACAGGCAGGGGTGCAGAGCCGCAGAAGGCGAGGCGCAAAGTCGAGATATCGGCATTCACAGGCCGCTGCATCAGCGCAGACATGGCGGTCGGGACCGTCACCATAAAGGTGCACTTGTAGCGTTCGACCAGCTTCCAGAAGTTGTCAAACACGCCCTCGCCACGATAACCGGCGGGCGTCGGGAAGACGAGATGGGCACCGGAGGCCAGCGACGCCCCCATCAGCACGATGGCCGCGAATACGTGGAACATGGGCAGCGGGCACATCAGGCAATCGTTCTCGTTGAACAACAGCTTCTCGCCGAGCCATCCGTTATAGATGATCCCGCTGTAGCGCAGCTGCGCCAGCTTGGGCATGCCCGTCGTGCCGCCGGTGTGGAACAGAGCGCCTACCCGATCAACTTTGGAATCCTCGAATGTGAGGTGTCCCGGCTGCTTCGCCATCTCGCGGTTGAAATCGAGAACTCTGGCGCTGTGCTTCACCGCCACCTTGGGGCGGATCAACGGCACAATCAGACGTTTGGCCCCACCGAGATACCGCACGAGATCGACCTCGAGAACCGTTTGCACGTTGGGCGCAAGGCGCACCGCTTCTGCCGCCTTTTGGGCGACATCGGTCTTGGGAAAGGCCTTGAGCGTGACGAGAACCTTGGCGCCCGTCTCGCGCAAGAGGGCGGCGATCTGCTCGGGCTCCAGAAGAGGATTGATCGGGCTGACAATGCCGGCGATCTGGCCGCCCAGATAGGTCAGGACGGTTTCGTTGCTGTTGGGCAGAAGATAAGCGACGACATCGTTCTCGCCGATCCCGAGGCTGCGCAGCATATTCGCTGTCTGACAGGTCTTCTCGAAAAGCTCGCCCCAATAGAGCGTCTCGTTTTTCGATGTCGGGTCGGACAGGATCTGAAAGCTGACCGCTGGCCGATCCGAAAACTTCCGCGCCGTGTGCGACAGTAGGCCGAAGGTTGTTGTGGGCATATCCCGCTCGGCCCAAGAGGCTTCACGTTCAATGGCCTCGATGTCGGCGATGCTGGCAAATGTCATGGTGGTCTCCCTTGATGCCGTCTGCGCGGCTTTCCCGTGACGATAGATGATCTGCGCCACGGTTCAAGAATTACCCAACGACATTTATTCGGCGGCCATGCCCTCGGTGAACTGTAGCTTGGCAAGGCGCGCATAAAGCCCGCCCCCGGCCACCAGATCATCATGCGTGCCTTCGGCCACGATTCGACCTTCATCAAAGACGACGATCCGGTCCGCTTTCTTCACAGTCGCAAGCCGGTGCGCGATAATCAGGGTTGTGCGATCTTCGGCCAACCGGTCGACAGCCTCTTGCACCAACCGCTCGCTTTCCGCATCCAGAGCGCTGGTCGCTTCATCAAGAAGCAGGACCGGGGCGTTTCGAAGGATCGCGCGGGCGATTGCGATGCGTTGTTTCTGGCCGCCAGAAAGAAGCACGCCGCGCTCGCCCACGGGGCTGTCATAGCCCTCTGGCAAGGCTGACAGAAATCCATGTGCCGCAGCGGCACGCGCCGCCTCTTCGACCTCGGCATCGGTTGCATCCAGGCGGCCAAAGCGGATGTTCTCGCGCGCGGTGTCGGCAAAAATCACCGAATCCTGCGGCACAAGCGCAATCGACTGTCGGAAGTCGGACCGCTTGAGATCCCGCAAATCGACACCGCCAAGGCGGATCGCGCCCTCTTGCGGATCGAAGAAGCGCAGCAGCAGCTGCATGACGGTCGACTTGCCAGCACCCGAGGGGCCGACAAGGGCGACGGTCTCTCCCGGCTCGACAGTCAAATTCACGCCCTCCAACGCAGAGGTGCCGGGACGAGAGGGATAGTGGAACGTGACGTTGTCAAACTCGATACGGCCCGTGCGCATATCGGGAACGGCCTTCGGAGCGGCCGGATCGTCCACAGTATCAACGGTGTTCAGAAGTTCGATCAGGCGTTCTGTAGCGCCTGCAGCGCGCTGCACCTCGCCCCAAATTTCGCTAAGGGCGGCGGTGGAGCCTGCGACCATGACCGAATAGATCACAAACTGCACAAGCTCGCCCACACTTGTGGTGCCCGAGCGCACGTCCCATGCGCCGATCCACAGAACCACGGCGACGCCGCCGAAAATCATGAAAATGAT
>JBFEXG010000253.1:0-3687 GCA_041546005.1 Paracoccaceae bacterium | reverse complement strand
GATTCTAGAGGCTTACAAGGCCCGCGCCGAAGATATGGCGCAGGCAATCAGCCTTGAGATGGGCGCCCCCATCGACATGAGCCGCAACGATCAGGCCGAATGCCTGCCGTGGCATCTCAAGAATTTCATCGCTGCCTTCGAGCACATGGAATGGGTCCGCCCGCTGCGCCCTGACACGCCGAACGACATGATCGCGCTCGAGCCTATCGGTGTTGTGGGTCTCATCACCCCGTGGAACTGGCCGATGAATCAGGTCACGCTCAAGGTGATCCCGGCGCTTCTTGCGGGCTGCACCTGCGTGCTCAAGCCTTCCGAGGAATCGCCGCTCTCGTCGATGCTGTTTGCAGAGTTTGTCCACGATGCTGGTATTCCGGCTGGTGTGTTCAACCTCGTCAACGGCGATGGCATGGGCGTGGGCAGCCAGCTGTCGAGCCACCCCGATGTCGAGATGATCTCTTTCACCGGATCGACCCGCGCCGGACGTGCGATTTCGATCGCCGCTGCCGCAACGCTCAAGCGCGTGACGCTCGAGTTGGGTGGCAAGGGCGCTAATCTGATCTTCGCCGACGCCGATCCCAACGCCGTCAAGCGCGGCGTGCGCCACATGATGAACAACTCGGGCCAGAGCTGTAACGCGCCGTCGCGGATGCTGGTCGAGCGCAGCATTTATGATCAAACAGTCGAAGCAGCGGCCGAAATTGCCAATTCGATCAAGGTCGGCCCGGCGAGCGAGCATGGCCGCCATATCGGCCCCGTGGTCAACAAGCGCCAGTGGGAGCAAATTCAGGGCTATATCCAGAAAGGCATCGACGAAGGCGCGCGCCTTGTTGCCGGTGGCCTCGGCCTTCCGGAGGGGATGAACAAGGGCTTCTATGTCCGCCCGACCGTCTTTGCCGATGTGAAACCGGGCATGACCATCGAGCGCGAAGAAATCTTCGGGCCGGTCCTGTCGATCATTCCCTTCGACACCGAAGAAGAGGCCGTTCGCATCGCCAACGATACGCCCTATGGCCTGACCAACTATGTTCAGTCCGAGGATGGTGAGCGCCGCAATCGCCTCGCTCGCCAGCTGCGCTCGGGCATGGTCGAGATGAATGGCAAAAGCCGCGCCGCGGGTGCCCCGTTCGGCGGCGTCAAGGCCTCGGGCCGCGCCCGCGAGGGCGGCACCTGGGGCATCGAGGAATTCCTAGAGGTCAAGGCCATCTCCGGCTGGGCCGCTGAGTAAATGGATAGGGGCGCCCGCCTAATCACGGGCGCCCCAGTGAATTCATGCGCGCACAGAAACGGTGCGCCACTGCCGGTTACATCCCAGCTCAAATCCTCTATCTTGCCTTCAGATAAGATAGAGAGTTCCCATGCTGAAGCAGATTCAGGGCATCCACCACGTCACATCGCTGGCTTCATCGCCCACCGCCAACAACCGCTTTTTCACCGAAGCGCTGGGGCTGCGGCGGGTGAAGACAACCGTGAATTTCGACGCGCCCGAGGTCTATCATCTCTATTATGGTGATGAGGTCGGCACCCCTGGCACGGTGATGACCTACTTCCCGCGGCCCCAATCGGCCCGCGGCAAGCCAGGGGTCGGTGAGATCGGAACCACCTCTTTCGTCATTCCTGTCGGGACTTCGGGCGCTTGGCAAAATCGCCTCGCTGAATTTCGCGTTTCCGGCATCACCAGTGACACCCGCTTTGGTGAGGCCCGCGTCGTCTTTTCCGGGCCGGACGGCGAGAGCCTCGCACTTGTCGAAAAGGAAGATGCCCGCACTCCTTGGAGCGGGGGTGGCGTGAGTGAAGATATGGCGATCCGCGGCTTTCATTCCGCCTCGATGCGGCTGCGCGATGGCGGCGCCTCGGCCGAACTTTTGCGGTTCATGGGCTACACCGAGGTTGGCACCGAGGGCGTGGTTACACGCTTTCAGATTTCTGGCGGAAATCCGGCCGACACCATCGATATCGAGACCGTCGTCGGCGGAAAGCGCGCCAAGCAAGGGGCCGGATCAGTCCATCACATCGCCTTTTCGGTGGCAAATGCCGACGCCCAGCGCGAGGTCCGCAAGGCCTTGATCGAGACCGGCTATCAGGTCACCCCGTCGATTGATCGAGATTATTTTCAGGCGATCTATTTCCGCAGCCCGGGCGGCATCCTTTTTGAGGTTGCCACTAATGAGCCCGGCTTTGACCGCGACGAGGATCGCGCGAGCCTCGGCTCTGCGCTCAAACTCCCCAAACAGCACGAGCATCTGCGCGCCACACTTGAGGCCGAACTCGAGCCGCTCGACTAGCCTAGAATGGCGCTTTGGCGGTAAAGCGAACGCCCGCCCCGCCATCGGGGTGGCGGAATTGCAGCGTTTCGGAATGCAGCATCATGCGTGGATAGTCGCGCGCGGGGCCCGTCGCATAAAACGGGTCGCCAAGGATCGGGTGGCCGATCTCCTTCATATGAACGCGCAGCTGATGCGAGCGGCCCGTCTTGGGATAGAGCCGCACGCGGCTTTCGCCGCCGCCAGTTCGCACCACGCGATAATCGGTGATCGCAGGCTTGCCGTTCACATGATCGACATGCTGCAAAGGCCGGTTGGGCCAATCAACGATCAACGGCAGATCGATCGTTCCGGTCTTGGTTTCCATCTCGCCCCAGACACGGGCGACATAGGCCTTCTTCGTGTAGCGCTTTTCAAATTGCAGCCCGAGGTGCCGCTGGGCGTGCGGCGTTAGCGCAAAGACCATGACGCCCGAAGTGTCGCGGTCGAGCCGATGCACCAAAAGCCCAGTCGGGAATACCGCCTCGATCCGAGACATCAGACAATCCGCCAGATGCTCGCCCTTGCCGGGCACCGACAACAGCCCCGCCGGTTTGTCGACGATCAGGATCTCGTGATCCTGATGCAGGATCACCAGGGGATCCTGCGGCGGATTGTAGGCGTCGAGTGTCCCGGTCATCGGGCCCGCCGGAAGATCGAATAGAGATAGATCACGACCGACGCCCATATGAGCGGGAAGGCAATCGCCCGCGCCGCGCCGAAGGGCTCGCCAAATATGAAGACGGCCGTCAGGAAAATCATCGTCGGCGCGATGTATTGCAGGATGGCGATGGTCGAAAGCCGGAGGCGTTTGGCCCCGTTGGCATAGAGCATCAAGGGGCCGGCGGTCACCGCGCCAAGGCCAAGAAGCATGAGGGTATCGAAGGTGGTCCCGCCGAAATGGCCTTCCCCCGAAAGGGTCAGCTTCGCCAGATAGCCAAGGGCGAAGGGCAGCAGGATCAGCACTTCAAGCAGGAAGCCCTGATTGGGCCCGATGGGAAGGCGCCGCTTGAGAAGCGCATAGATGCCCCAGGTGAAGGTCATCCCCAGCGCGATCCAAGGTGCCTTGCCGGCGGCTACGGTCAGGACGATCACACCTGCCGCGGCGACGGCGATGGCAACCCACTGCAGGCGATTCAGCTTCTCGCGCAGGACAATCGCCCCGAGTAGGATACTGAAGAGCGGATTGATGTAATAGCCCAGCGCCGCCTCGATGGCGTGACCGGAACCGATCGACCAGACGTAAAGCCCCCAGTTGACCGAGATGAAGGCGGCGGTCGCTGCAGCCATAAGGATCAGCTTGGGCGAAGACAGCGCCGCGCGGATATCCGAAGTTCGGCGCAAAAGGACCAGAACGACCAGCGCGAAGGGCACCGACCAGATGATC
>JBFEXG010000207.1:0-4571 GCA_041546005.1 Paracoccaceae bacterium | reverse complement strand
TGGCCCTCTCTACGCGCGAAGACTGGCGGGAGCAAATGAAATGGAGTACCAAGTTGATGAGAAAAACTCATGGAATTGTGCCGCATGCGCCACGCCTATACGCCTTCCTTCCACGAGCTTCAGGCCTTTGTGGCCTCGGCCGAAAGCGGCTCGGCCACGCAGGCCGCCTCGACGCTTGGCCTCACGCAAAGCGCGGTGAGCCGGTCGATCAACACGCTCGAGGCGCGACTGGGGGTCAAACTCTTTCATCGGGTCCGGCGGCGGCTTGTGTTGTCGGACGCGGGTCGGGCGCTTTTGCGCGATGCGGCGCGGCTCTTGGCTGATCTCGATCAGACCGCGCTGACGGTCATGAGCTTTGGTGGTCACCGAGATGTCCTGCGCCTTGCGGCCCTGCCAACCTTTGGCGCGGTGTGGCTGATGCCGCGGCTGGCCCGCTTTGCCGAGGTCGCGCCCGAAGTGACCTTCGACATGGCGACGTCCCTCGCGCCCGTGGACTTCGATCAGAGCCCCTTTGATTTTGCGGTGACCCGTGGACGGCAGAAACAGGGCGATGTGGTTCTGGCTGAGGAGCGCCTCGTCGTCGTTGCCTCCCCGCAGCTCCTTCCCGAGAAGGGCAAGGTGCTCGCCGACAAGGAGCTCGCCCGCCTGCCGCTCTTGCAGCAATCGACACGTCCCAACCTCTGGCGCGACTGGTTTCTCGATGCGGGCCTCGACCCCATCACCATCGCCCGCGGCGCGCGGTTTGAACAGTTCGGCATGGTCCTCGCGGCGGCGAGGGCAGGGATGGGTGCGGCTCTGGTGCCTGAAGTGCTCGTGACCGACGAGATCACGCGAGGTGAACTGCGTCTCGCCTCGGCCCGCTCAATGCTTTCAGACACGCCCTATCTCTTGACCTATCCTCCCCGCAGCGAAGAAGTGGCCGCTTTCCGGACCTTCCGCGATTGGCTCGTCAGCCAGCCCTAGGACATTGCGGCGGCCAGCGCCTTCGCTAGAGTGTGCCGCCAAAGGAGACATCATGCAGTTGCCCGACGATATTCCCGCCCTTGCTCTGTCATGGCACCGCGCCGGACGTGGCGCCGCCCTTGCGACGGTGGTCGAGACATGGGGCTCGGCGCCGCGGCCCGTGGGCAGCCAATTGGTGATCGACCGCGAAGGCGCGATGGAGGGCTCGGTTTCAGGCGGCTGTGTCGAAGGGGCGGTGGTCATCGAATCGCTCGAGGCGCTGGAGGACGGCAAGGCGCGGCTTCTCGAGTTTGGTGTATCAGACGACGATGCCTTTTCGGCGGGTCTGGCCTGCGGCGGGCGCATTCGGGTTCTGGTCGAACCGGTCGGTGGTTCGCTGGCAGGCGAGACCCTCGCCTCGCTGGTCGAAGCGCGGGCGGCAAGGCGGCCGGTGGCCTATGTGCTCGACCTTGAGGCGCTGGCGGATGGGCGGATTGCAGAGGCCGACGATTTCCCCGAGCGTTTCCGTGCCGACAAATCGGGGGTCGAGGAGGATGGCCGGACCTTCGTCGCCATCCACAACCCGCCGCTGCGGATGATCGTGGTTGGCGCGGTTCATATCGCACAGCCCCTTGTCAGCATGGCTCGCACGGCAGGCTATGATCTGACGGTCATTGACCCGCGCCCCGCGTTTGCAGCCGCCGCTCGCTTTCCGGGTCAGACGATCCTTGAAGACTATCCCGACGAGGTCATGCCCGGCCTCGGTCTTGATGCACGGACGGTTGTTGTCACCCTGACCCACGATCCGAAAATCGACGATCCTGCGATCCGCGAGGCGCTGGCGTCGGAGGTCTTTTATCTCGGCTGCCTCGGATCAAAGCGCACGCACGCCAAGCGGCTCGAGCGGCTCGAGGCGGCGGGCTATTCCGGCGACGCGATTGCGCGCATCCATGCGCCGGTGGGTCTGGCGATCGGCGCCCGTTCCCCTGCCGAGATCGCGATCAGCATCATGGCCGAGATCACCCGCGTTCTGCGGCAGGGCGCCTGAATCAAAAAGGCCGCCCGGAGGCGGCCTCTCGTGCAGCGATCAAGCCCGCCTATTTCGCCGGGCCGATCATCATGACCATCTGGCGGCCTTCGAGTTTGGGCATATTCTCGATCTTGCCGAATTCCTTCACGTCCTCGGCAATCCGCTCGAGAAGGTCGCGGCCCAGATCCTGGTGAGCCATCTCGCGGCCACGGAAACGCAGGGTGATCTTCACCTTGTCGCCGTTCTCGAGGAACTTCTGCACCGAGCGCATCTTGACCTCGTAGTCATGGGTGTCGGTCCCGGGACGGAACTTCACTTCCTTGATCTCGATGATCTTCTGATTCTTGCGAGCCTCGGCTTCTTTCTTCTGAGTCTCGTACTTGAACTTGCCATAGTCCATGATCTTGCAGACAGGCGGCGTCGCGTTCGGGGAAATCTCCACGAGATCGAGTCCGGCCTCTTCGGCCATTATCAGGGCTCTTTCGGGGGTTACTACGCCTACGTTTTCGCCATCGGCGCCGATGAGGCGGATTTCCGGGGCCCGAATGCGTTCGTTGACGCGGGGGCCAGTATCACGCACCGGAGGTGCGTTGTGAGGTCTGCGGGCTATGGTCTTGGTCCTTTTACCGTTGGAAATGTGGGCGCAAACTAGTGATGCGCTGCCGTCTCTGCAACCGGAAAACAAGGCCGTTCAATGGTTTTGGGGAAGTGTTGCGCGCTTTCCCTGCACACTATAGAGATCGCTCGACCCCTAGGGGGCGGCATCATGCGGCCTCGCGGTCTATCAAAGGTGTAGAAATGCGTAGAGCAATTGCTGCCGCTGTCATCCTGCTCGCAGGCTGGTTCGGCTACGACTATTATCAAACACAGCAGGCAGAAAAGGCCGCCATCGCCGCGGCCGAGGCTGCCGCCGCTGAAGCCGCTGCTGCAGAAGCTGCCGCTGCCGAAGCCGCGGCTCTAGCTGCTGCCGAAGCCGAAGCGGCCGCCGCTGCTGCTGAAGCCGCCGCCGCCGAAGCTGCCGCGGCGCTTGAAGCTGCCGCTCAAGAAGCCGCCGCTGCCGCACAGGCCGCCCTCGATGCGGCCGCCGCCCAACTCGATCCCGACAATCTGATTGCCCGGATCGAAGCCTCGAGCCTGAGCGTTGTCGAGAAGAACCTCCTCAAGGCAATCGTGGAAGCGGCTCGTAACAGCCCCGAACTTCTGCAGGGCGCTGCTGATCAGGTGGCCGAAAAGATCGGCAACTGATCAGCCCTTCGGGTAGATCCGGTCGATTTCTGCAGCAACAAGGCGCTGAAGCTGCCAGAGCCGGGCATCGTGGATGCCGTGCTCTTCCAGCGACAGAACGGTGTTCCGCAGGTATTCGGCGTTGGAGCCCAACCAACCACTGGCGCGCGCAATCATTTGCGCCGCCTCTTGTGGCGGCAAGCCACGGGCGATGCCTTCGCCCGTGGGGCCGGCCCAAAAGACCAAAGCCTTTTCCCGCCCATTTTCAGTGTCGAGGGCTATCCAGCGATAGTCGTCGCCGGTTTCGACATAGGGCAATTCACGTTCGACAAGGGCTCTTACCGTGTCCTCGGCCTGCCGCTCTTCAATCTCGAAAGACACTCCGCGGCACTGACCCCCCGACATGATCGTCATCATCAGGCCCGGAGCCTCCGGGGTCGCCCGAAATCCGCGCATGATGAGCGAGAATTCTCTGTGCCACCCGTGGGCGCGAGCCACCAAGCGGCCTGTGGATTCAAACGTCGGCTTCCAGATGAGCGAGCCGTAGGCGAAGATCTTGAGTGGCCCTTTGGGGCGGCCCGCCAAAATCCGGTCAGCCATCCTGTCAAAGTCGGCCCCGGTCGCGGGTGTATATTTCGAGAGTGTTAAGTCCTTCTCGACCACCCGAGTGGCACGGGCGACGTGATCTTCGGTAAGATCGAGTGGCTTGCGCATGGAGATAGAGGGCCCAAATGCGGCCAACAGGTCAAGAGACCTCTTATATCCCCTCGCCGACAAAGGCCTTTTCGACGACGAACTCTGCCGGGTCGGAGTTGGCGCCCTCGCGTAGGCCGGCTTTCTCGAGAAGCGCCTTCACGTCGATGTTGAAGGCGAGGCTGCCGCAGACCATGGCGCGGTCGTTTGTGGGGTCGAGGGGCGGCACGCCGAGATCGGTGAAAAGATCGCCGTTTTCGATCAGCGTAGTGATCCGGCCCACCTTGGGGCTCTCTTCACGGGTCGTCGTGGGGTAATAGCGCAGCTTGGCGAGGTTTTCTTGCCCGATCAGCTCTGCCAGCATCTCGTCGGTGCGGATTTGCTCGATGATCTCGCGGCCATAGGTCAGCTCGGCCACGGTCCGGCAGGTATGGGTGATGATCACCTCGTCGTAATCCTCATAGGTCTGCGGATCGCGCAGGAGCGAGGCGAAGGGGGCAAAGCCGGTGCCGGTGGAAAAGAAATAGATCCGCTTGCCGGGCAAAAGCGCATCGTGAACAAGCGTGCCCACGGGCTTGGGGCGCAGGATGATTTCCTCGCCCTCTTTGATGTGTTGCAGCTTCGAGGTCAGCGGGCCGTCCGGCACCTTGATCGAATAGAACTCGAGCTCTTCGTCCCAAGA
>JBFEXG010000176.1:0-5266 GCA_041546005.1 Paracoccaceae bacterium | reverse complement strand
GCGTTCATCAGGGGGCGTCGGTGGAGCCCCTCGAGCTCGCTCACCCGAGCATTCATCACCACATCGAGAAGGCCCGAGGTGCCGCCCAGCGCCAACATCGACAGGGCAAACCCGATTGGCGTCGTCGCGAGCGTCGGCAAGATGAACACCGCCACGAAGGCAAAAGCCGCGACCTGCATTGCGCGTGCGCCCAAAGCCCGGTCAATCCGTGGCGCAAGCCACATGGACGAGACAAGGCCCAGCGCAGACCCGAGAAGCAAGAGCCCAAAGGTCGCGTCATCGACCCCGAGCCGCGCCTTGAAATCGGGATAGTGCGCGGCCATCGTCCCCCAAAAGAGGCCGATAATCACGAAAGCAGCCGAGGGGCGGGCGGTGGTCTGAAGTGCGTTGATTACGGACATTTGGGATGCTTGTCAGGCGCCAGCGGGCGTGGCAATGCTCCTTCTGAGCCGCAGGGCCGTATCCGGCGCGAAGAATCGGCCAACTGTGCCACTTTTGCCCATCCCAAGCAGCAGATTCCCCCCTATAGCCCCCAACTCATCCGGGCCGCACACCCTTGGAGGGCGGCCCATAACTTTATGGAGAAAACCATGGCTCGTGAGATCCCCGATCTTCACGCCACGGTACGGACGGGGACAGGCAAGGGGGCCGCTCGTCAAGCTCGCCGTAATGGCGACGTACCTGGCATTGTTTACGGTGGCGGCGCTGATCCGCTCCCGATCAACCTCGATTTCAACAAGCTCCTGCAGCGCCTCCGCGCCGGCCGCTTCATGTCGACCCTGTTCAACCTCAAGGTTGATGGTCAGGAAGACGTGCGCGTGATCTGCCGCGGCGTTCAGCGCGATGTTGTCAAAGACCTGCCGACCCACGTCGACTTCATGCGCCTCAAGCGCACCAGCCGCGTGAACCTGTTCGTGCACGTCGACTTCATCAACGAGCGCGCTGCTCCCGGCATCCGCAAGGGCGGCGTTCTGACCGTCGTGCGTCCGGAAGTCGAGCTGAACGTTCTGGCTGGCGACATTCCGTCGAGCATCGTTGTGGACATGACCGGCCGTGAAGTCGGCGACGTCATCCACATCAGCGACGTCGCCCTGCCGGAAGGCTGTAAGCCGACCGTCGAGCGTAACTTCGTCATCACCAACATCTCGGCTCCGTCGGGCCTGCGTTCGGCTGAGAACGAAGCTGGCGACGACGCCGAAGAGGCAACCGAAGAGTAATCCTCTCCGGGCCTTTGAAAATAGCGCGGGGCCTTCGGGCCCCGTTTGCTTTTCCGGCTCTGGCTCTGCGCTGCGGCATCGCCTAAAGTCGCGCCATGAAACTCTTTGTCGGCCTTGGCAATCCGGGGGCCAAATACGCCGGAAACCGCCACAACATCGGATTTATGGCTGTCGATCGGATCGCGGCCGATCATGGATTTGGCCCGTGGCGATCCAAATTTCAGGGCGTGATGTCCGAAGGGCGCCTCGGGCGCGAGAAGGTCGTTCTGCTCAAACCAGAAACCTTTATGAACCTCTCCGGCCAGTCGGTCGGCGAGGCGATGCGGTTTCATAAGCTCGAACCGGCCGACGTCATTGTTTTCCACGACGAGCTTGATCTCGCGCCAGGCAAATGCCGCCTCAAGTCAGGCGGCGGACACGCGGGGCACAATGGCTTGCGCTCGATCCACGCCCATATCGGCGAGGCCTATGACAGGGTGCGCCTCGGCATCGGCCATCCCGGCGACAAGAACCGCGTGGCGGGCTATGTCCTGTCGGATTTTGCCAAGGCAGAGGCCGATTGGCTTGACGATCTCCTACGGGGAATCAGCGATGGGGCCGTGGCGCTAGCGGAGGGCGAAGGCGCGAAATTCCTCAATGCTGTTTCGCTAAGAACCGCGCCGCCCCGTTCGTCAACGGGAACCCAGAAGAAGGCCGAACCGGCGGCCGCGCCAGAGGTGGAGCAGCCAACCGAAGATACCCGCTCGCCCCTGCAAAAGCTTGTCGACAGGTTCCGATGACAGCACGTCTACGCGAGGCCCTGCGGTTTCAGGCCGAAGCCTGCGCCGATCTCGGCTCGCCTTTCATGCAGCGGCTCTGCACCATGCTGGCCGAACGCCTTGAGCCCGGCGCGCCGCTCACCGACCGCCTGTTCGGCTGGCATGGCGACCTCGGCCCAAGGGGCGATAGCGTTCCGCTAAGGCTTGCCGGGGCGCTCCATGCTTTGAAGTTGCAAGGCCACTCGGGGCTGGCACAAGTCTACCCGCCCCACAAGCTTGACGATGAGGCGCTCTGGAATGCTGTCGCCTCTGCGCTTGCCTCGGAAGCCGCCTTCATTGACCGCTGGATCGACAGCCCACCGCAAACCAACGAGGTCCGCCGCGCCGCCTGTCTGATCGCTGTGGGGCATCTTCTCGATGAGCGCTTCGGCCTGCCGCTCAGCATCATGGAGCTTGGCGCGAGTGCGGGGCTCAACCTGAGCTGGGACAGGTTCGCCCTCGAAGCGGGCGGCCGGAGACATGGCCCCGAGGATGCTGTCCTGACCCTCCGCCCCGATTGGCGCGGGCTTCCCCTACCCGCCGCCAATCCGAAAGTTGCGGAGCGGACCGGCGTTGATCTCAATCCCGTCGATGCCCGCAGCGAGGCGGGCCGCCTGCGCCTACTCGCCTATCTCTGGCCCGATCAACCCGAGCGGATCGCCCTGACCGAGGCCGCCATCGGCACCGTCACTGCGCCGCCCGACCGCGACGATGCGATTGACTGGCTGGCCGAGCGCCTTACCCCGAAGCCCGGCCTGACCCGCCTCGTTTATTCAACCATCGCTTGGCAGTATTTCCCCCGCGCCGCGCAGGAGCGTGGCGAGCGGCTCATCCGTCAGGCGGGCGCACAGGCCCAGTTAGAAAGCCCACTTGCCTGGTTTGGCATGGAAACCGATGGCCAAAGCCCCGGCGCGGCCATGACCCTGCGCCTTTGGCCCTCTGGCGAGACCCTGCAACTCGGTCGGATAGATTTTCACGGACGCTGGATTGACTGGGCCGGACCAGTCTAGACTAGAGCCAAGCCGTCAGGAGCCACGCATGAAGATCGACCCGTCCGTCAACGTTCTTGGTGAGCCGCTGATCGCTTGCTCGGTCGATCCCCTCACCGGCTATTTCCGCAATGGGGCCTGCGATACCTGCGATCAGGACAAGGGCAGCCATACGGTCTGTGCGGTGATGACGGCCGAGTTTCTCGCCTATTCCAAATATGTGGGCAACGACCTTTCAACGCCCAAACCCGAATGGGGCTTTCCCGGCCTCAAGCCCGGCGATCAGTGGTGCCTTTGTGCGGCCCGCTTTCTTCAGGCTCATGACGAGGGCTGCGCCCCCAAAGTCAGCCTGAGGGCAACACACGCCCGCGCGCTCGATGTTGTTTCACTTGAAATTTTGAAGGGTTACGCCGTCTGACCTGCCCGCTTCAGCGCGTCTTCATCCATAAGATCGTCGATGAACAGGCTCAGAAGCTGAGGCCGGCCAGTGACCCCTGCCTTTCGGTAGATGGCATTGGTCTGGGCCTTGACGGTCCCTTCCGAGGTTGAACGCAGGGTCGCGATTTCTTGGGTCGACATCCCCTTGATCGCAAAAAGCGCAACGTCCCGCTCGGCGGCGGTCAGACCCCATTCGTCAAAACGCTCTTCCAGAAGCTCGCGAAAGGCTGTCGAGGCTATGCGCAACTGTTGGGATATTCGCGCGTTTTCTTGCGTCGTGTGGCGCAACATGGCCGCCCCCAGCACCACCCCAAGGATCAGCCCCCCGGCCGCGCCCATCTCGATATACTCGCTGATTTGCCAATTGATCGGCGCAAAGCCAAAGACAGACGACACGATGTTTCCGAAGAAGAACATCGCGCTAAGTGTCTGGGCAAAGAGGGCAATTGTTATCAGTCGTCGTGGGGTCACTTGCGGCCTTACGGCTTGGGGTCAGGTCAATTCATCTAGTCGTGGTCAGGATCGTCCTCATGGTCGTCCTCGGGTTCATCGGGGTCGTCGGGATCGTCTTCTTCGTCCGGTTCTTCATCATGGCCCGAGCCACTGTTCGACGATCCGCTGCCCGAATTGCTGCCACTGCGATCTTCATCGTCGTCGTCGTCGTCGATAGAAAAAAGCTTCGGGATTCGGATGCTGATCGAGCCGCCACTCGATAGCGGTTCAAAATAGTCTCTCAGCAGTTCGCCATTATAGGGATTGAACACAATCTCGCGCCAGAAATCCTTGCTGATCGCGACAATGCGAACCCGGCCGAGAAGGGTCCGCGAAATTTCGAACTCATAGAACCCCTGATCGACCAGTTGCCAGACGATCTGGACCTGGAGATCCTTGATCCCCACCTCGATAAATTCGACCTCGTCGAAATTGAATATCTCGTCCTGCGCAAGCGCAGCAACCGGCCCCAATGCGAGGCCGGCTGCGAGTGCGACAATGGCAATCGATTTGCGCATCATGTCCTTCTGTCTGTCAAATCCGCCGCGACGGATGGGTGACAACAAATGGGTTCAGCTTAGTCGTCATCTTCCTCGTCGTCATCATCGTCATGATCGTCGTCGTGATCATCATCATCGTCGTCATCGTCATCGTCGTCATGATCATCATCGTCGTCCTCATCATCATCCTCGTCATCATCATCGTCTTCGTCGTCGTCATCGTGATCGAAGGCGTCCTCAAACGATGAATCGCCGATTTCCAGGATCTTCTTGCCTGCCGCATCTTTCTCTTCGCGATAGAGCTCGATGTTCTCGTCCCCATCGTCAAAGATAACCTCGATCTTGCTGCCGCCGTAGATCTTCACCTCGACCTTGGTCATACCGTCGCCGCGAACGATTTCGATCTTTTCTGCATTCACTCCGGAGAAGTATGCAGCGATTTGCTCGGCGTCCATATAGGCATAGGCGGCGCCGGCGTTCAGGCCCAGGAGGGCGGTGGTGGTCAACATCAGCTTGCGCATCAGGGGGTCCTCTCGTTGGTTGCTCGTAGGTTTTTGCCGCACCAGAAGTGCGTCGAGACCATTGGCGCGGAAAATCGCCCTGCCCGCCATTGACCTGAGGTTTAGGATCCCCCCGCTAAACCTCAGCCCCATCCTCATAAACCTGAGTTTATAAAGAAAATGGCCGCGGAGTTGCGTCCGCGGCCATCGTTATGATCCGTATAACCCTCAGATTTTCATATCAAATCCGAGGTGCTTGGCGACGGTAAAGATGTCCTTGTCGCCGCGCCCGCACATATTCATGCAGATCAGGTGATCTTTCGGCAAGGTCGG
>JBFEXG010000315.1:0-2822 GCA_041546005.1 Paracoccaceae bacterium | reverse complement strand
TCTCGGAACGCCCGCAGCGTTTGCAGATCGCGGGCGATTGCGGTGGGCGGCGTGAGGTCGGGAAACTCCAGAACGAGGAGCTTCTCGGGATAGTTGCGCACCCAAAAGGGATCGTTGACCACGAGGGTCTTGGGGTGGATCCGGTCGAGAAGATGGGTGGTGGTGATATAGCCCATGTCGAACGGCGGATCCTGCCGCAGCCAGACCACGTCGAAGGTCGAAAGATCGACCTCCTCCTCTGCGCCAAGCCTGAAGTGGTCGCCCTTGACCCGGCGCACCTCCAACGGCCAGCCGCGCGCAGTGATCCGGCCCTCCTGATAGGCGAGCCGGTCAGGCGTATAATAGAAAAGCGAATGGCCGCGCTTTTGCGCTTCTTCGGCTATGCGGAAAGTGCTGTCTGCGTCGATATTGATCGGCGCGATCGGGTCCATCTGGATAGCGACCTTGAGCGGCATCGGAACTCCTGCGTCACGTTTGACCGATACATGGCGCATCGCCCCCAAAGGTTCAATGGCCCGGCATCAGGCCGCGAGACAGGCATTCTCCAGAATTTCGATCCGCCCCATCCCATCAACCATCGCCAGATCAAAGCGCATCTCGGTCAAAAGACCCTTCGGTTCACCGGCAACGAATTCTTCGGCCGCGCCCAAAATCTGCTGCACCTGCCGCTGCGACAGGCTCTCGGCGGCGCGAGCGAAATCGCGGCTCTTCTTCACCTCGACAAAAACCACCCGGTCTTCCTCGCGCAGGATCAGGTCAATCTCGCCACGCTTGCCGCGCCAGCGCCGACGCTCGAGCCGCAAGCCGCGCCGGGCATAATCGGCGGCAACAATCTCTTCGGCAGCAAGCCCGGCGTGATAACTGACCGATCCACTCATTTCGCTTTCTCCAGCCCAAGCGCAATCTGATAGACTTGCCGCCGTGGTAATCCGAGCGCCCCGGCGACCGCTGTCGCCGCATCCTTGAGCCGCATCGTTTTCATCGCCTCGCGCAATGCGCCCTCCACATCGGCATCCTCGACCGTCTCCGCCCCGGCACGGCCGACAAGTACCACGATCTCGCCCTTTACAGAGCGCTCCGAAAATTCGGTGGCGAGGTCCCCGATCGAGCCGCGCTGGACCTCTTCAAACCGTTTTGTCAGCTCGCGGCAGACGACCGCTTCCCTGCCGCTTCCCAGAATATCTCTCAAGGAAGCTAACATTTCACCAACGCGTTTTGGCGATTCATAGAAGATCAGAGTAAAGGGCAAATCGCGCAGGAGGGCGATCTCGGTCTCGCGCTGGGTTTTTCCAGAGGGCAGAAATCCAACGAAGAGAAACCTGTCGCTCGGCAAGCCCGAAACCGCCAGCGCCGCCAAAACCGCCGAAGCCCCGGGTGCGGCCGTCACCATCAGCCCCGCCTCGATCACCGCGCGGCCCAACTCATAGCCCGGATCGGCGACAAGCGGCGTCCCGGCTTCCGACACGCAAGCGACCGATTTGCCCTCGCGGATCGCCTCGACGAGCCGCGCCTTCGCACCGGGGCCAGAATGGTCGTGATAGGAAACGACCGGCCGGCCGGCGAGCGGCACGCCGTGAATCTCCATCAGCTTGCGCGCCGTCCGCGTATCCTCAGCGGCAATGATGTCGGCCGCCGCAAGAACATCGAGCCCGCGCAACGTTATGTCGCGCGCGGTTCCGATGGGCGTTGAAACAAAGTAAAGACCCGCCGAGAGAGGCTTTCGGTCGAAATTCATGCCTAGACCCTTCCGGCCTCCGCCGTATGATAGCCGAAAGCCGAACCGGGCCCACGACAAGAGCCCGCCGCCGGCCCGGCCTATGAGGAGTTGCTGTCTGATGTTTGCCCTTTTGTCGACCGCCCGCAAGGCGATCCTTTCGGTTTTCGCTCTTGGCGCCCTTGCCTGGATTGCATCCTGCACGCCGACAACCGTGACCGGGCCGACCATCAACACCTCTGCCCCGGTGCAGGTTGCGCTCTTGGTGCCCATCGGCACCGGCGATGCGACCGACGGTTTTCTGGCAAGCAATCTCGAGAACGCGGCGCGGATGGCCATTGCCGATCTGCAAGGCGTGACCATCGACCTGCGCGTCTATGACACCGGCGCCGACGCCACCCAAGCTGCCGCCGCTGCGACCCGCGCTGTCGACGAAGGCGCCAAGATCATTCTCGGCCCGCTCTATGCCGAGGCCGCCAATGCCGCGGGCATCGCTGTGCGCAGCCGTGGGGTCAACGTTCTGGCCTTCTCGAACAATACTTCGATCGCCGGTGGCAACGTCTTTGTCCTGGGCGCGACATTCGAAAACACCGCCAAGCGGCTCGCCTCCTATGCCGCCTCGACCGGGTTTGACCGGATCATGGTCGTCCATGGCGACGATGTGCCGGGCGCTGTCGGCCGTGACGCGATCGTTCAGGCGGTCGTCAAATCCGGGGCGACCCTCGCCGGCGTCGAATCCTACCCTCTCTCGCAGCAGGGCATCCTCGACGCCTCGTCGTTGATCGCTGAAAATGCGACCGCGAACGGCGCCAACGCCCTCTTCCTGACTGCCGGTGTCAACGCCGATTTGCCGATCGTCGCAACGGTCTTGCCCGAACGTGGGATCCATCCCGAAACAGTCCGCTATATCGGCCTGACACGCTGGGATGTCACGCCACAGGCGCTTTCGCTTCCGGGGCTTCAGGGTGGCATTTTCGCTATGCCCGATACCTCCGTCTCAACCCAATTCGACTCCCGCTATGCGGCCATGTTCGGCGGCCTGCCGCACCCGCTCGCAGGCCTCGCCTATGACGGTATCGCCGCCATCGGCGCGCTGGTGGCGGCGGGC
>JBFEXG010000338.1:0-2491 GCA_041546005.1 Paracoccaceae bacterium | reverse complement strand
CGATGGTGACAGCCTGCGGGCGCGGCTTTTGATCGGCGCGGACGGGCGCAATAGCGCGGTTCGGCAGGCCGCTGGCATCGGCGTCAAGACCACACGCTATGGGCAGAAGGCGGTTGTTTTCGCGGTCACTCACGAGCTGCCGCACGGCAATGTCTCAACCGAGGTGCACCGCACCGGCGGGCCGTTCACCTTGGTGCCCTTGCCTGACCACGAGGGCAAGCCTTGTTCGGCCGTGGTCTGGATGGAGTCTGGCCCCGAAACCAAGCGGCTCGCGGGGCTTGGTGAGGCTGAGTTCAACGCCGAGGCGACCGCCCGCTCAGCGGGTGTCTATGGAGCGCTGACGCTGATCGGCCCGCGGCAGGTCTGGCCGATCATCAGCCAGATCGCCGACAAGATGATCGCCGCCCGCACCGCCCTTGTGGCCGAGGCCGCCCATGTGGTGCCGCCCATCGGCGCGCAGGGGCTGAATATGAGCTTGGCCGACCTCACCTGCCTGCACGGGTTGGCCGTGGCGCGGCCAGAGGGCCTTGGCGACCGTCAGATGCTCGACGCCTACGAGCGGCGGCGGCATCCCGAAGTGAGGCTGCGAGTGAGCGGTGTGGATGCACTGAACCGGGCGTCGATTGCCGGCGCACCGATCCTGCGCGACCTCCGCGCCAAGGGGATCGCCGCGCTTTACGGCACGGCGCCGGTTCGCAAGACCTTGATGCAGCTCGGGCTAGGCGTCCGGGGCTGAAGGGGCTCTGCCCCTCTGCCCTGCGGGCATTCACCCCGGAGTATTTTCGCCAAAAGAAGGATCAGAGGACCTGATCGACGACGCCTTTGAGGCGGGCGATGGTGCCTTCGACGTCATAGAGCTTGTCGAGGCCGAAGAGGCCCAAGCGGAAGGTGCGGAAATCGGAGGGTTCGTCGCACTGGAGCGGCACGCCTGCGGCGATCTGCATGCCGAGGGCTGCAAATTTCTTGCCGTTCTGGACGTCGGGATCGTCGGTGTAGCTGACCACGACGCCGGGGGCGGCGAAGCCTTGCGCGGCAACCGAGCGGATACCTTTGGCGGCCAGCATCTCGCGGACGCCATTGCCGAGCGCCCACTGCGCCTCGCGCAGCTTTTCAAAGCCATAGTCGCGGGTCTCGGCCATGGTGTCGCGGAAGGCAACGAGGCTGTCGGTGGGCATGGTGGCGTGATAGGCGTGGCCGCCATTTTCATAGGCCGCCATGATCGAGTGCCATTTCTTGAGGTCCAGCGCGAAGGAATTTGAGGTCGTTTCGGCCATCCGCTGCATCGCGTTTTCCGAGAGCATCACGAGGCCTGCCGCAGGGGTCGCGGACCAGCCCTTTTGTGGGGCCGAGATCAGAACGTCGACGCCGGTCTTCTTCATGTCGACCCAGACACAGCCCGAGGCGATGCAATCGAGCACCATGAGCGCGCCCACATCATGGGCGGCGGCGGCAAGGGCGGTGATATAATCATCGGGCAGGATCAGGCCCGCGCTGGTTTCCACATGGGGCGCGAAAACCACATCGGGGCGCGCCTCGCGGATCGCGGCCGTCACCTCGTCGATGGGGGCGGGGGCAAAAGGGGCGCGGGTGTCGTTGCCGGTCTGGCGGGCTTTGAAGACGGTCGTCTTGGCGGCGAACTGGCCGGCATCAAAGATCTGGGTCCAGCGGAACGAGAACCAGCCGTTGCGGACGATCATCGCGTGGGCGGCATTGCCGAACTGGCGGGCGACCGCCTCCATCCCGTAGGTGCCGCCACCGGGGACGATGGCGACGTGATCGGCGCTATAGACCTCTTTCAGCATCGACGAGATATCGCGCATGACGCCTTGGAACTTGGCGCTCATGTGGTTGAGCGAGCGGTCGGTGAACACCACCGAGAATTCCATCAAGCCATCGGGATCGACCGGTGCGTACGTCATGTGAAGCTCCTTCATTGTTGTGATAGACCTACGCAGGGCGGCGGCGCGTTGCAAAGGCAAATTGCGCGGCCTGCGTCAGATCGGCCCAGGGCGGCGCTCTTCTGAGAGAAGAACATTGGCCTCGACATTACCAACTCCGGGCAGGGTCATGATCCGGCGGCGCAGCACGCGCTCGAAATCGGCGAGGTCGCGGGCGACGACGCGCAGGCGGTAGTCATAAAGGCCGAGGACATGCTCGACCGTCTGCACCTCGCGGATCGAGGTCACCGCGCGTTCGAAATCCTCAAGGCTCACGCGGCCCTTGGCGGCGAGCTTGATGCCAAGGAAGACGGTCACGCCAAAGCCGAGCTTCTCGGCGTCAAGCACAAGGCGACGCCCCGCAATGATCCCCTCGTCCTGTAGCCGCCGCATCCGCCGCCAAGTGGCGGGCTGGCTGAGACCCAAACGGCGCGAGAGCGTGCTGGCCGAAAGCGCGGCATCGGCGGCGAGCGCTTTGAGGATCTTGCGGTCGAGGTCATCGAGCGGCGTCATAGCGGCAGGGCCTCGTCCATTTTGACCGTCGCGACCGTCAT
>JBFEXG010000376.1:0-1625 GCA_041546005.1 Paracoccaceae bacterium | reverse complement strand
GATCGCCTGATCGACGAGGCAATCCTACCAATGACACGGGCCTTTGCGCCCGACGCGATGGTTCTGACCTGTGGCGCCGACCCGCTGAAGGGCGATCCGCTCTCGTCGCTCGAGCTGTCCAACACCGCCCTGATCGACGGCATCCTGCGCCTCGCGCCGCTGTCGCCCGCGACGGTCGTTCTAGGCGGCGGCGGATATAATCCGTGGACGGTTGCCCGTTTCTGGACGGCGCTTTGGGGGCGGCTTGCAGGTTTTGAGGTGCCAATGGCGCTGCCCGATGCGGCGCGAGAGCTTTTTGAAACCTTTGAGTGTGATCTCGTTGATGACGATGAACGGGAAGACCACTGGTTTATGACCCTGCTGGACCCCAGAAATGACGGGCCCGTGCGGGAAGAGATTGCGCAACTCATCGAAGCTGTGCTGCATTTGGAGAAAGACTTGCAACCGGCCTGAGGCTGGCGGCGACGGGGAGGAGACCGGACATGGCCGGATGGTATGACGCGCTTGGCACGATCGAGGCGCTCGAGGATTGCGAGTTCGACGAGGCTCTCGTGGCCCGCATGGAAGCGGCCTCGGCCGCCCGCGCCTTGCCGGTGATGAAGTTCTCGACGCCCACCTTCAAGGAATACGACACCTCCGAGGTGAAAGGCTGCGGCAAGAATTCCTTCCCCGCCTTTTCGATCACCGGCGCGGGCTGTGCGCTTGATTGCGATCACTGTCAGGCCAAGATCCTTGAGCCGATGATCGCTGTTCCGAAACCCGAACAGCTCGACCAGAAGGTGCGCGACCTGATCATGTTGCAGGGCTTGCAGGGGTTCCTTCTCTCGGGTGGCTCGAACCGCCGCAACGAGATCCGCTATGAGCGTTATTACCCTGTCATCGAAGGGCTCAAGCGCGATTTCCCCGACCTCAAGATCGCCATCCACACCGCCCTGACCGACGAGGAAGGCGCCAAGCGGATGGAATCGGCGGGCGTCGATACCGCGATGATGGATGTGATCGGCTCGGATCAGACGATTAAACAGGTCTATCACCTTGATCGCCCCGTTGAAGATTTCGAAGCCACCCTCGCCGCGCTGACCGCGACCAAGATGGAAGTCTCGCCGCATATCGTCGTGGGCCTGCACTATGGCGAGATCCTCGGCGAGGCCCGCGCGCTCGATATCGTCGCCCGCTATCCGGTCAAGGCGCTCGTCCTTGTGGTCATCATGCCCTTCTACGCCAAGCCCGGCACCTTCAAGACCCCCTCGACCCGCGATGTGGGCGAGATCTTCCTCACCGCCCGCGAGAAGATGGGCGACCGGCAGGTTCTTCTGGGCTGCGCCCGCCCCGCGGGGATGCACAAGCAGGTGACAGATGCCTATGCCGTGATGGCCGGCCTTGATGGCATCGCCTTCCCCGCCGAGGGCGCGGTGCAGGTGGCGCAGGCCACGGGCCGCCAGTGGCATCAGGAACACGCCTGTTGTTCGATCAAGATCGGCTCCGATCTCGGCAAGGGCGTCAACCTTTCGAGATCCTGCGCCGCATGAGCGGCCACCCCGATATCCTGATCGTAGGGCTTGGCCCTGCGGGCGCCTCGGCTGCCGCTGCGGCGGCGCGGGCCGGAGCACGCGTGATGGCCATTG
>JBFEXG010000051.1:0-11579 GCA_041546005.1 Paracoccaceae bacterium | reverse complement strand
GCGGCATAGCCTGCCACAACCGGCGCTGCGAAGGAGGTGCCGTAGAGGCAATGGCCTGTGGCCACAGTTCCGCAGTCAATGCCATAGTTGGCAAACTCATCACCTAGGAGCCCGCCAGCATCAACGCCAACCACTAGAAACTGAGCCTGAACGGTCTCGTTCGAACCCGCGATCGTTGAATAGCTGGCAATCGAAGCGGGGGCACCTGTCGTTCCATTGGATTGAAGCGCACCGACAAAGAGCGCGCCCGGCGCACCGATCAGGGCAAGGCCGAGGTAGTCTTGATACATGGCGGAGCCAACCGGGAAGGGATCTCCAACCCCTAGGTTCCACTCATTGCCTGCAGCCTTCGCCATCAGCGCCGTTCCATCCCACGCGGCGTCGATAATGGTTTGGTCGCGCTTGGAGAACAGCAGGTTGTCGACGTTGTATCCAGCGGTCGTCTGAAGGCTGTAGCTGGCGTTGACGACGTTGAAGACCGAGCTGTCAAACCGGACCGGGCCGCTGGAGGACCAGTCGCGCTCGACGACTTTGGCACCCGGCGCGATCAACCCCGCCTGCTGAGAGGTCCAGTTCCCGTGGTGTTGAAGGGTGATGGGGCCATCAATATCAAGTCGGCCCTCAAAGATATCTCCCGATGAGAAATCGTCCACCACGGTGATGGTCGAACCGACGCCCGTAAATCCGAGCGCCCACATGTCGTCGACATCCGAGGCCATCCAACTGTAGTTGCCAGTCGGCGTACCGCCACCGCCCGTGTCGCCACCACCGCCGCCACCCGGCTTGCCGCCGCCACCACCGCCGCCCTTGGCAAGCAGCGCCACATCCAGATCCACCGCCATCGCCGCCGGAGCCGCCAGAAGTGTCGTCGCTGCCAAAAGGGCAGCGGCCGAAAGTTTGAGTGTTGAAATACGCATATCGTCAAAGCTCCTTTGCCAGTCGCCGGCGGATCAATTCCCTGCCGGACAGCAATTCCGCGATCATTGTCCCATGAGTAAGGGCATCAGCCTAGAAAAATATGAAGAAATCTGGGCAAGCCCCCGTAATCACGACATTCACATTTTCGGGGCCAGCGGAAATTTGCGCTATTTCAGGAACAGTTGGCGCACTTGGCCCCGACTGTTTCAAAACTTAAGCTCCCAGCGCAGATTTAGATCAAGCTGGCCTTCTGGCGCTTCATCCCAAAGATAGTCGAGCGTTTCGGCCGGCGGCAGGAAGGAACCCGACATCCGGCAGTTGACCTGCTGGATGCCGCCAATTTCGCCGTAATCGGCGGTGCAGGCGTCTTCGGTAAGGCGGCCACCAAAGCGGAAGGTCGTTGAAAGGCTGACGGTCCAGCCGTCCTCGAGATCCTGCACGCTCAGGAACCCAAGCGTCAGCGCCGGGTCGATCCGGTACTTGCCGCCCTCTTCGCCGGTGGAAAACCCCCAGAAAACCCCGTTGGCCGCGTCGATTTCCGTGAGCCAGGTCATCTGTAAATCCTGCCAGCCCGAGGCATACCAGGGGGTCATGTCGATCGAGCTGCCATCGGAATATATCTGGTCGAGAAACACAGCATCGCGGGCGAGTTGCGAAAGGCCGGACCCGGCGCGAACCTCGACGAGGTGGGTATAGTCTTGGGCGAACGATGGCAAAGCGAGGGCCACAACCATAGCTGCGCCGGCCGCCCGAAGGCGGGGCGCTGTCACAGCTATGCGCGCAACCTTCCTCATCTCAGGTCAGTCATCGCCGAAAACCGCGTCATTTTCCGGCCCCTCTGTGGCCTTTTCGCGGGCAAGGCAGGCACCCGCCGCCAAATGGTGACGACCGGGCGGGTGGGTTGTCAAATCCCGTTCTTGCACGCGTGCGAGTTGACAGCCGCGTGCCGATCCCCGAACGATGCGCGGGCAGGCAAGAAGGCCAAGACAGCAGCGGAGACGCAATGCCCCCCTTAAGCGGAGATCCGGTCCTCACTCCGGAACGCCTTGTCGAGTCTCTTCAGAAGGCCCCGATCTTTTCGGCCATTGCCCATGCGCATTTGCACGCGCTCGCCCGCGCCTGTCAGGTGATCAGCTTGGCGCCCGGCGAACGGCTTTTTGAGCAGAACGAAACGGGCGACGCCGCCTATTTGATCCTTGAGGGCACCCTCGACATCGAGGTGGCAACCGAAACCGGCCCCTCGATCGTCGCCAAAGTGGGCGCGGGCGAGCTGGTGGGCGAGATCGCCGCTTTCTCGGACCGCAAGCGCAACGCCGCTGTCTTGTCGCTGGCGGGCGCACAGCTCTTGCGGATCGGGCGTGAGGCGATCTTTGACCTGATGCAGAGCGATCCCTCCTGCGCGATGAACGTGATCGCCGAGCTTGGCGGACGGCTCGACCGGTCGAACAATTCGGTCGCGGTGATGTCGCAGGCGGCGCAGGCGCTTGCCAAGGGCGAGTTCGAGCCGGGGATGCTCTCGGCGCTGCGCCACGGCGCCGACCGGTTCAGCCATTTCGCCAACGTGTTTGAAAGCATGGCGAAGGAGATCACCACCAAGCACCTTTTCCAGCAAGAGATGAGCACCGCCGAGGTGATCCAGCGCTCGTTCCTGCCGAAATCGATCAGCGCGGGCGCGCGGGCGCGCCAGTTTGAGGTCGCGGCCGACATGAAGCCCGCCAAGCAGGTGGGCGGCGATTTCTTCGATTATTTCATGGTCGACGACAAGACGCTTGGCCTTGCGGTGGGCGATGTCTCGGGCAAGGGCATTCCAGCGGCGATCTTCATGAGCGTGACCCGTACCGTCCTTAAAACCATTGCGCGGCGGGGCCATTCGGCGGGCGAGGTCGTGGCCGAGTTGAACGACCTTTTGGCCGAAGACAATTCCGAGAGCATGTTTGTCACGCTTTGCTATGCGCGGCTCGATCTCGAAACCGGGCGGCTCGACTATGCCAATGCCGCCCATGAAGAGGCCTATATCCTGCGCGCCGACGGCACGCCCGAACAGATCGGCCCGGAAGGGCCGGCGGTCGGCCTGTTCGAAGGGATGCCCTATGGCGATGGTGAGCGGCAGCTGGCCCCCGGCGACACGATCGTCTTCGGCACGGATGGCATCACCGAAGCCTTCGGGCAGGGCAACGAGATGTATGGGACTGAGCGGTTCACGACCCTAATGACCCACCTTGCCGGCACAGCCGTGAAAGACACCGTGGGTGGCATCATGTCGGATGTTCTGAAATTCGCGACGGGCGTGCCGCAGTCGGACGACATCACCTGTCTTGCGGCCCGCTATATCGGGCCCTAGGCGCCCCGCTCGCAGAACCGCGCGATCAGCACGTTGCAACCCTCACGCCGCTCGTATTCGAGCGAGGTCGCGGCCTCGCGCATCAAAAGGATGCCGAAGCCGCCAATCGAGGCGCTTTCAAGATCGGTCATCGCCTCTGGCGACGCGCGTTCGAGCGGATCGAATTCCTTGCCGTTGTCGATAATTTCGACCTCCGGACAGCCCCCCTTTTGGCCCAGGCGCACCTCAACGGTGCCCCCCTGCCCCGGCTCAAAGCCATAGCGGATGGTGTTTTCCACCGCCTCGTTGAGGCAGAGTTTCATCCGTTCGAAAACGTCGTCAGAGGCGCCGTGATTGGCCTCGAGCCAAAGGTTCATCCGGGCGATCTCGGCGAGATCGACACCTAGGGTAATCGCCGTGTGGGCCATTGTCAGGAAGCGGCGATAACAGCCGATTGTTCGTCGTCGGCGATCGGCACGATCCGGTCGAGACCGGTTGTGAACATCACCCGCCGCGCGGCATCGTTGGGATTGAGCAGTACGAGCTTGCCGCCGCGCGCGCCGAGGGCCTTGGCTGTCTTGACCAGCACGCGGATGCCAACGGAAGCGAGGAAATCGACATGGGTGAGATCGGCAACGATCCGGGTCTTGCTTTGGTCGATCGCAGCGAAATGCGCATCGGCCACATCGGAACCCGCAACATCAAGCGATCCGGTCATCGTTACCTTGAGAACCCCGTGGTCGAGTTCCTTGTCCTTGATCTCCATGAGGTATCCTTTCCTGTGGCTCGAAGCCGAATCTATTCCAAGTTTGAGATATTAGCGCACAGGAACCCCCGACCACGCAAGCGGCACGAACACCCCAAGAGCGGGACCAAATGGCGCGGGGGCTAGGAATGGGTTGGAAGTGGTGCCCGGGGGCGGAATCGAACCACCGACACGAGGATTTTCAATCCACTGCTCTACCCCTGAGCTACCCGGGCACGGGAAACGGGCCGGTCTGGTCCGTTGGGTGAGAGGCTTCTAGACGGGGGCTGCGGGGGTGTCCAGAGGGTTTTGCGGAAAAAGTTCAGTGCGGTTTGGTGGTCGCATCTTCGGCGGCGCGGGCGGCTTCTTCGGCGTCTTGGGGATCGTCCGAGGGGATCGCGTAGCGCTCGCCGAGCCAGCGGGAAAGATCCAAGTCGGCGCAGCGTTTCGAGCAGAAGGGGCGATAGGCTTTCTGCGTCTCTTTTCCGCAGATCGGGCAGGCCATCAGGCCAGCCCCGCAAGCATCTGGGCCATGTTCAGGCGCTCGCGTTTACGCTGAAGCTCGAAGAGGCCCATCTGCGTCCAGCCGACGAGCGAGGTCTCGATCGGATCGTTCTTGAAGGACGCCCGCAGCGATTGTTCGACCTGCTTGCGGTGCGCCTTCGACATCGGCGCGAAATCCACGGCGATCTGGCCGCCGAGGCCGCGCAGGCGCAGGGCCCGCGGCAGGGCGCGGCAGGCGGCGAGGTTGGCCTTCAGCGCGGCGGCAGGCGAGGTGTCGCCGCCGGTATTCACATCAACCGCGACGAGGGCACGGGTGGCTTCGACATACATCGACCCCTCGCCCAGAGAAACAAACGGGCCTTTCAGGGCCTCGATCTGGTCGAGGATGCCATGGGTGGCGAAACATCCCTCGTCAGTGATCACCTCGGCCGGAATCGTCCATTCCCGCCAAGCAAGAACATGGGGGCCATCGCCTTCGGTCAGGGCTTCGGGCTCGGCCCCTTCGGCGTCGGCCATGACAGCGTCCGCAAGGTCAGACATGGCGGCGATGTCTTCGGCGATGTCATCGTCATCGGCGCCAGCGCAGGAGGAGCGCAGGATCAAGCCGTCCTCGCCTTCCATCACCGCGCGGGCGAGGCCCAGAAGGCGGTCGCGCTCGTCCTCGTCGTCGATCTGACGGCTGATGTTGATGCCCGGTGCGCCGGGGGTGACAATGGCGTAGCGGCTTTTGAAAAGGACACG
Source organism: Paracoccaceae bacterium (assembly GCA_041546005.1). GTDB lineage: Bacteria > Pseudomonadota > Alphaproteobacteria > Rhodobacterales > Rhodobacteraceae > RFZI01. The sequence continues at coordinate 6,351 of JBFEXG010000051.1, read as the reverse complement.
GTCGGTCACGGGGACGGCCTTACCGCCCTCGGCATAGCCGGTGACCTGCACGAGCATCGACTGGCCGGGCTTGAGGCCCTTGCCCTGCCGCAGGAAAGCGGTCTCGCCATCGGGAAGGCGCAGCATCATGCCGCCCTGCCCTTTCAGAGGCCGGTCACAGATGGCGCGGAAGATCGCACCGGGGCGCGGGGCGCTATCGTCGTCGATCAGAAGATCGTCGAGCTTGCCGTCAGAGACGAGGGCTGCGGCTTCGCGCCCGCCGATATGGTCGAGAAGGATCGAACGGCCCTTCATGTCTTGTCTCCATAGAGTGGATAGCCTGCGGCCACGAGAAGGCCTGCGGTTTCGGCAAGGGGAAGACCCACGACGCAAGTGAACGAGCCGGTGATCCACGGGATGAACGCGCCGGCGGGGCCTTGGATGGCATAGCCGCCCGCCTTGCCCTTCCAGTCGCCGCTGGCGATGTAGGAATTCACCTCGGGGTTGGACAGTAGCTTCATCGCCAATGTCGTCTGCACATCCTTGACCCAGATCTTCTCGCCACGCTTCACGGCAACGGCAGTGATGACCTTGTGGCGGCGTCCGGAAAGCAGGTGCAGAAACTCGGCCGCTTCGCCTTCGTTCTCGGGCTTGCCAAGGATACGGCGACCAAGGGCGACGGTGGTATCGGCGCACAGGACGATCTCGCCCTCCGCCGCAGGCACCGCGTCGGCCTTGGCCCGCGCCAGCCGTTTGACATAGTCGCGCGGTAGCTCACCCTTCAGGGGCGTCTCGTCGATATCGGGTGGGCGCACGGCATCGGGCCTAACGCCGATCTGCGCCAGAAGCTCCAGCCGCCGCGGCGATCCGGAGCCCAAGATCAGCCGCAGCCCACTATCGGGCCGTTCTGTGCTCACTTGAAGCGATAGTTGATCCGACCCTTGGTCAGATCGTAGGGGGTCATTTCCACCTGAACCTTGTCGCCAGCAAGAACCCGGATGCGGTTCTTGCGCATCTTGCCTGCCGTATGCGCGATGATCGTATGGCCGTTTTCCAGCTCGACCAGGAATGTCGCGTTCGGCAGGAGTTCCTTCACGACACCGGGGAATTCGAGCAGTTCTTCCTTGGCCATGTGATCTCCTGAGTGTGACCGTCCGCCAAATTTCGCGAACGGCGCCTAAATGCGCCCAAAGAACCCGTTTTTCAAGCGATAATCAGCGGAAGGGTCGGGTCGTGACGGAATTGACGCGGTCGTCCTGTTCGGGCCAGTGCGCGAAGTTGTTGACCTGACCGGAGGTGCGCGAGGCGGATATCTTCACTGGGTCGACATCGGCAATCACCCAACCTTCTACGTCCACAGCGCCTTGAGCGATAATCCCATTCTGGGGAAGGCCATAATCGGGCGGACAAAAGATGGCGGCAGAGCCGGTACCGAGCTCGAGAAGCGGGCAGTCTTCCACCGGCCCAAGCACCGGCGAATGGACGATCAGGCACTGGCTTTCGATCGCCCGGGCACGGCAGGATTGGCGCACGCGGGTATAGCCTGCTTCAAAGTCGGTGGCGGACGGCACGAGGATCATGTCGGCGCCCCGTTCGACGAGGGCGCGGGTGAACAGCGGAAACTCGCTGTCATAGCAGATCTGGATGCCGATCTTGCCGAAAGGCGTCTCGAAGAGCTTGTTCTCCTGCCCCGGCGCGAGGTTGATCGCCTCACGCTCCCACGGGGTGGGAACGAGCTTGTCATACCAGTCGATGCCGCCTTCGGGCGACAGAAAGTAGGACCGGTTCACAATGCCCAGGGCCCCACGCGCCGTCAGAGAGCCTGCCAGAATGTAGACACCATATTTTCGCGCGAGCCGCGCGTGGAGATCGGCCCAGCCCTCGGCGGCATCGGCCACCCGCTCGGCCCATGCGACAGCCCCAAGGCCCTTTGGCCGCTCGCCAATCATTGCCGCTTCGACGCCACCGTATTCGGGGAAGACAAGGATCTGCGCCCCCTCCTTCGCCGCATTGGCAACCCATGTCTCGAGTCTTGCTTCGAGCGATGCCTGATCCGAATGCCAGATTGGGCGATAGACAGATGTGGCGATTTTCATTCGTCGGGGCCTCCCCAGTGTTCATTGCCGGGCTCGGTCGGCGGACCAAAGCGTTCGAGCAGACGGGCGATGATCTGGTCGCGGGTCTGGCGATAGCTCACAAGCCGCGACTCGCGCCCCTCGCCAAGTCCTGTCGGATCGAGGACCGGCCAATACTCGACGTCAAGGTGATAGAAGCGGGTCAAGTCGAGCGCCCGACGCTGGCTGGCCGGCGAAAGTGCGAGCACGAGATCAAAGGACGACAAATCGTCGCCCCAATCCTGCATCTCGTCGAACGAGCGCGAGCGGTGGCGTGATAGCTCGACCCCGATCTCCTGACAGACGGCAACGGCAAAACCGTCGATCTCGAGGTCGTTGTGGACCCCGACCGATTGGATATAGCAGGCCTGACCATAGAATTTCTTCATGATCCCCTCGGCCATGGGTGAGCGAACCGCATTGTGATCGCAGCAGAACAACACGGATTGCGGCAGAGGGTCGAATGTCTTGTCTGCCGCCATTTCAGCCCCCGAAGTGCAGAACGCAGATCAGGGTGAAGAGGCGGCGGGCGGTGTCGGTATCAACGTCGGCCTTGCCCTCGAGGCGCTCTTGCAGGACACGCGCACCTTCGTTGTGAATGCCACGGCGGGCCATGTCGATGGTCTCGATCTGGCTCGGGGCGGCGGTTTTGACCGCGTCGAAATAGCTCTCGCAGATCTGGAAATAGTCTTTCACCACCTGCCGGAACGGCCCGAGCGAGAGGTGGAATTCACCGGCGGGCGTATCGTCTTCGGCGGCGATGCCGAAAACGAGGCGGCGGTCGCGGATCGAGAGATGCAGCTTGTAGGGGCCGGGCGGCACCTCGCGCCCGTCGCGGGCCGGTAGATCGAAGCTGTTGGCCTCAAGAAGGTCAAACATCGCCACGCGGCGCTCTTGCTCGATCTCGGGCGTGGGCGCGGGCAGGCCGCTATCGTCAAGGTCGATATGGATGATCTTCGACATGGCCTAACCTTTGTTCAGTCGGTCGAGCCGGGCGCGGACGGACAAACCGTGCGCCTCGAGGCTCTCCGATTTCGCCAGCGTCTCGGCGGCAGGACCGATGGCGCGCAGAGCCTCCGGTGTCATCCGCGAGAGGGTCGTACGTTTGAGAAAATCCATCACCGAAAGCCCCGACGAAAACCGAGCCGACCGCGCTGTGGGAAGCACATGGTTCGGCCCGCCGATGTAATCGCCAATCGCTTCGGGGGTCCACCCGCCAATGAAAATCGCGCCGGCGTGGCGGATGCGGGCCGCAAGAGCCTCGGCGTCCGCGACGCAAAGCTCGAGGTGTTCCGGGGCAATCCGGTCTGAAAGGCGAACGGCCTCATCCAGATCGCGCACGGTGATCACCGCGCCAAAGTCGCGCCAGCTCGCCCCGGCGATGGCACGGCGCTCCAGCGTTTCGAGGCGCTTGTCGACTGCGGCGGCAACCGCGCGGCCAAAGGCAGGATCGGTGGTGATCAGGATCGACTGGGCGCTTTCGTCGTGCTCGGCCTGGCTGAGGAGATCGAGGGCGATCCAGTCGGGATCGTTGTCGCCATCGGCAATCACAAGAATCTCGGAAGGTCCGGCGATCATGTCGATGCCGACCTTACCAAACACGCGCCGCTTGGCGGCGGCGACGAAGGCGTTGCCGGGGCCGGTGATCTTGTCGACCGGCGCGATGGTTTCGGTGCCATAGGCCAGCGCCGCAATCGCTTGTGCGCCGCCGATGCGGTAGACCTCGTCAACACCCGCAAGCCGCGCGGCAAGAAGGACAAGCGGGTTGGCCTGTCCATCTGGAGTCGGGACGGTGATGGCAAGGCGGTCCACACCGGCGACCTTGGCCGGGATCGCGTTCATCAGGACGGACGAAGGATAAGAGGCCAGCCCCCCCGGAACATAGAGCCCCGCCGCCTCGACCGCTGTCCACCGCCAGCCAAGCGTGGCGCCGGCCTCGTCGGTCCAACTGGCGTCCTGCGGCATCTGTCGGAGGTGATAGGCGCGGATGCGTTCGGCAGCGAGCTCAAGGGCTGCGCGCTCGGCCTCGGGCACCATTGCACAAAAGCTGTCAATCTCGGCCTCGGAAAACCGCAAGGTCTCGGTAGCGAGGCTCAGACGATCAAACTTGGCCGTCAGCTCGACAACTGCAGCATCACCCCGGGCCCGAACATCTGCGATAATTCCGGCCACAACCGCATCGACATCGGGGCTATCCTCGCGCTTCATGCCAAGAAGGCGGGTGAACGTCACCTCGAAATCGGGGCTCGCGGACTCAAGAAACTGCGGCATGATCATCTCCTGTTCCCGCCCTGATAACGAGCGCGGCCCGAGGCTTCAATGCCATGAAGAAGGGGGCGCTGCCCCCTCGCGCTGCGCGCTCACCCCCGGGATATTTGGCGGCCTCGGAGAAATTGCCGGATTGCCTCTCTCGGAGGCCCGAAAATATCTCGGGGTGAATGGCCGCAGGGCAGAGGGGCAGAGCCCCTTAATTGTCGTGGTCAGGGGTCTTGCCCGACGGTGCAATATAGGGGCGGGTCACATCTTTAAGGACGATCTCGAGCGTCTCGACATCGAGAGCGATGGCGCCGTCGCCCGCGAGGGTCAGCTCGACTGTGCCAGTGCCATCCTCGCCGGCGGTGAAAGCCACAGACAGGATCGAAAGGATCGTGTCGGAATCGCGCCGGTCGATGCCCTGCGAGCGCACCTTCAGCACGTCTTCGATAGCCAGAACCGATTGGACACGCTCGACAGGGCGGCCGCGTTTGGAGGCGGCGTCGGTGTCTTCCCATCGAAAGCGGTTCAGCAGAAGGGCAAAGCGGCGCTCCTTCGGGAGCCAGCTCATCTCCGAGCCCGGGAAAACCGCGTCTTGCACCAGCGCCGAAAGAACCGAGAGGTCCTCGACATCGAGCGCCTTGAGCCGCAGCGGGGCTTCGCCTGCGTCTTCGAACCGTGCGTCTTCGCTCACTCGCCCTTCATCCTTTCGATCGAGGCGCCCACGGCGCTCAGTTTCTCTTCGACATGCTCATAGCCACGATCCAGATGATACACTCGCGCAACCCGGGTTTCACCCTCGGCGGCGAGGCCCGCGAGGATGAGCGAGACCGAGGCGCGCAGGTCGGTCGCCATCACTGGCGCACCGCGCAGGCGCTCGACGCCTTTCACCGTGGCCACACCGCCATGCACGTCGATCTGGGCGCCCATCCGCATCAGTTCCGGTGCGTGCATGAAGCGGTTTTCAAAGATCGTCTCTTCAAGGTGGCTTTCGCCCGCAGCGGTGCACATGAGCGCCATCATTTGCGCTTGAAGGTCGGTCGGGAAGCCGGGGAAGACCTCGGTCTTCACGTTAACCGCACGGATGCGGCCATTCTTGCGGGCGACCTTGAGGCCAGCGGGAGTCTCGGTGATCGACACGCCGGCCTCGTCGAGTTTCTCGCAGAAGGATTGCAGAAGGTCGGTGCGGCCACCAATCAGCTCGACCTCGCCACCGGCGATCACCGGGGCGATCATATAGGTGCCGAGCTCGATCCGGTCGGTCACCACCTGATGGGTCGCGCCGTGCAGGCGGTCGACCCCTTGGATGGTGATGGTCGAGGTGCCCTCGCCCTCGATCTGAGCGCCCATGGCGCGCAGGCATTTCACCAGATCGACGATCTCCGGCTCGCGGGCCGCGTTTTTCAGGACGGTCGTGCCTTTGGCGAGCGTTGCCGCCATGACGATATTCTCGGTCGCGCCCACCGAGGCAAAGCGCAACTCGACCACCGCGCCCTTGAGGCCGCCCTTGGTCTTGGCGTGGAGATATCCGTCACGCAACTCGATTTCCGCGCCAAGCGCTTCGAGGCCGGTGATGTGGATATCCATTGGTCGCGCGCCAATCGCGCAGCCGCCGGGCAGCGAGACGGTGGCATGGCCTTCACGCGCCAAGAGCGGGCCGAGCACCAGATTCGAGGCGCGCATCTTGCGGACAATCTCGTAATCGGCGGTGGTCGAGGCAAGATTGTAGCTCGACAGCGTAATCACCTGCCCGCCCTGCATCGAAGCAACCTCGGTGCCGAGCGATTGCAACAGCTGGCTCATGGTGCGGATGTCCGACAGGCGCGGCACATTGGTGAGCGTGAGCGGCTCTTCGGTCAGAAGCGTGGCCGGCATCAGCGTCAGCGCCGCGTTCTTGGCGCCCGCAATGTGAATCTGCCCGTGAAGGGGCGTGCCGCCCCGAACGATAATGGAATCCATGCCTGCCTACTCTTTCCCGCCTTGGGGGGCTTCTTCGGCCCCTGCT
>JBFEXG010000258.1:0-3606 GCA_041546005.1 Paracoccaceae bacterium | reverse complement strand
GAGGATTATGGCCGGATGATCGCCGAGGAAGTCGGCCATTTGGGCTGCGAGATCGAGATCGAGCCGGGCCGCCTGATCGCGGGCAACGCCGGGCTGATGGTTTCCGAGATCATCTACGTCAAGGAAGGCGAGGGGCGGGATTTCCTGATCCTCGACTCCGCGATGAACGATCTTGTCCGCCCCGCGATGTATGACGCGCATCACGATATCGTTCCGGTGGTCGAGGCCGCAGCGGGCGCTGAACAGCGGCCCTATGACGTGGTCGGCGGCATCTGCGAAACCGGAGATACCTTCGCCCGTGGCCGGATGATGCCGCCGGTGAAGGCGGGCGATCTTGTCGCCTTCCGCTCGGCGGGCGCCTATGGCGCGGTGATGGCGAGCGAGTATAACTCGCGTCCGCTGATCCCCGAGGTTCTGGTCGACGGCGACAAATGGGCCGTGATCCGCCGCCGCCCGTCCTACGACGAGATGATCGCGCGGGATATCATTCCCGACTGGCTCTAGCTGCCAGCCTTGTCTTTCATCAGGGCGATGAGGTCTTGCAAGCGCAGATCGACCCAGAGTCGCAAATCGTTCACCAGATCGACATAGTCCGACAGGATCGGCGCTACGGATGGCACGGCTTCGGCAAGCCGCGGCGCGAGGTTGTAGACGATCAGCGCCAGGATTGCGACCAAGAGCATCAGGCTAAATCCAAGCCGAAAGCCCGAACGCTGGCCTTTTTCGCGCTTTTCGACCACTTCGGGCTCGTCGGACCCGCGCTCGCCGGTTGACCGGAGGCTGGAATTGAAATCCTCGATGTCGGGAAGAAGATCGCTGCGCGAGCCTGCCCCGACCTTGGACGGCAGAGGCGCCATTTCGCCCTTGAGCCGCGCCATGCGGCGGCGGACTTCTTCGACCCTCTGGGTTTCCTGATCGGGTTCGTCGTCGATGCCAAGGTCAGGCTGGCTTTGAAGCCCAGCCGCGGCCTCTTCGCGGCGCTGGGCTTCTTCCCGCGCTGCTTCCTCTTTCAGAATGTCTGCCACCGATGGGGAAAGTGGCTTGCGCTCTTTCGCCGGGGGCGGCACCCAGAGATCATCGTCATCGGAGTCGTCAAACTCCTCGGCCTTCTGCGCGGGTGGAACGGGGGCTTCAGTTCGTTGGGGCGCCGCCTGGCCTTCTTCTTCGGATGCCGAAGCGCCGGGGCGCTCGAACCATGTGAAGCCGCAGTTCGAACATTGAACATCCCGCCCGCCGGCAGGAATGACATCGTCCGGGACCTCGTATTGTGCGCCGCAGTTGGGGCAAATCAACCGCATCCGAATTGTCCTTTCCGCTCGATTGGTCTCGGCAGTTGCCTGCTCTGACAAGATTTGTCTACCAGTTAGGGTCGGGCGCGCCAAGAGTTTGCACGCCCAGACGCACGGCGCGATTGATGTTGCGGGGCTTTTTGGGCAGAACCGATGTAATCGACCGAAAAGGGGCCCTCTGTGATCGAACTCGAAAGAGTTGCCTATACCTACGGCGGCGCCGAGCTTTTCGCCGACCTCTCGATGACGCTTGCCCCTGGATCTTTCCATTTTCTCACGGGCCCTTCGGGCGCGGGCAAGACCACGCTTCTCAAACTCTGCTATGGCGAGTTGATCGCGACCTCGGGGATGGTGCGAATTTTCGGGCAAAATTCCAAAGACATGGACCGCGATCAGATCGCCCTCGCGCGGCGGCGGATCGGGGTTGTGCACCAAGACTGCCAGTTTCTCGATCACCTACCGATGTCTGAGAACGTGGCCCTGCCCCTGACCGTTTCCGGCCGGCAAGACGAGGCAGACGAATACCTTGGCGATTTGCTAGCTTGGGTCGGGCTTTCGGATCAGGCCAGCCAACTTCCGCCCCAACTTTCGGGCGGCGAACGGCAGAGGGCGGCGCTCGCGCGGGCGGTCATCATGTCGCCCGAGGTTGTCATTGCCGACGAGCCGACGGGCAACATCGATTGGGAGATGTCGCAAAGGCTTTTGACGCTGCTGGTCGAGCTCAACAAGATGGGCAAGGCCGTGTTGGTCGCCACCCACGATCTCAACCTGATCCGCGCCGCAAAGACCCAGGTTTCGACTCGAGTGTTGCGCCTGCGTGGTGGACAGTTGCAGGCAGCGGGGGCAGAGCTGTGAGCGATTGGGCCTCCGTCCTTGTCGGCGATCCGCGTGCCGACCGCATGGTCCCGAAAACGGGATTCACCGTTCAGTTGACGGTTTTCAGCGCGGCGGCGATGGCGTTTCTGGCGGTCTTTGCTTTGGCGTTGTCGCTTGCGACCGAGCGGCTGGCCGATCGCTGGTCGGCCGAGTTGGCCCGAACCTCGACCCTGCGGATCTCTGCGCCGCAAGATCAGATCGCAGCCCAAACCGAGGCCGCGCTGCGCGTCTTGCAGACAACGCCGGGCGTTGGATCGGCCCGCGCGCTGAGCGATGACGAACAGATTGCTCTTCTCGAGCCGTGGTTCGGCCCCGACCTCCCCGTTGCCTCGCTGCCGATCCCGCGCCTGATCGAGATCGTCGAAACGGGCGATGGCTTTGACGCAACTGGCCTGCGCGCCCGCCTTCAGGCCGAGGTGCCGGGCGCTGTTTTGGATGATCATACCCGCTGGCGCGCGCCACTGGTGGCGGCGGCTGAACGGCTTCGTTCTTTGGGCTATGTTTCGCTCGCACTCATCGGCGGCGCGACAGCGGCGATGATCACATTGGCCGCACAGGCCGCGCTTTCCGCCAATGCCCAAGTCATCCGCGTGATGCGGCTTGTTGGGGCGACCGATGCCTTCATCGCCGGTGCCTTTGTGCGCCGCTTTACGCTTCGGGCTTTTTCTGGCGCTGCTTTTGGGGCCCTCGCTGGCGCAGCAGGGATCTTTTTTCTTCCCGAAGCCGATGTCGCAGGCGGCTTTCTGACCGGGCTTGGTTTTGTGGGGCTGCATTGGCTTTGGCCCCTCGCTATTCCTCCACTAGCGGGCGCTGTGGCCTATGTCGCAACCCGCACCGCCGCGTTTCGTCGTCTTAGGGAGCAGTCATGAGATACGCCATTCAGTGGGTCCGCTCGCTTTTGTTCAACGCCCTGATGTATTTGGCGATGGTGCCCTACGCGATCCTGTATCTGCCTTGGGCCGTTTTCGACCGGCGGGGCGCCGTTGCGGCAGCGCATGGCTGGACTGGGTTTGTGCTCTGGATGGCGCGGTGGCTGATTGGTCTCAAGGTCGAATACCGGGGCACCCCGCCAACGGACGCGGTCATGGTGGCCCCTAAGCATCAATCGTTCTTCGACATCATTGCGATTTACAATGCCATTCCCCGCGGCAAGTTCATCATGAAGCGCGAGCTGCTCTGGACACCGATCGTCGGCCAATATGCGCTTATGGTGGGCTGTATCCCCGTCAATCGCGGGAAGCGCGCGCAAGCGATCAAGAAGATGCTCGCCGACGTCAAATCCGGCCGCGCAGATCCCGGGCAGCTTGTGATCTACCCCCAAGGAACCCGCGTTCCCCCGGGTGTGAAGAAGCCCTACAAAACTGGTGCCGGCGTCCTTTATCAGGAGCTGGGTCAGGATTGCGTTCCGGTCGCCTGCAGCGTCGGGGTGTTCTGGCCCAAG
>JBFEXG010000305.1:0-2916 GCA_041546005.1 Paracoccaceae bacterium | reverse complement strand
GGACTCGCTAAACCCCTTTGAAACAAAAAGAAAAAAGGCCCCGTCAGGGACCTTATCTCGGGTTTGCAATGTGCAAGTGGCGGAGGAGGTGGGATTCGAACCCACGGTACGCTCTCACGCACGCCGGTTTTCAAGACCGGTGCAATCGACCACTCTGCCACTCCTCCGGCAGGGGCCACCCATACGCAGGACGCTTCGATTCTGAAAGAGCTTTGCGGAGTGGATTTCCGCTCAGAGGCAGAGCAGTGGTCTTTCATTGTGGCCTAGCCCTCGCTATTGTGGCGACAAATTCGCCCGTGGGCGGTGAGGAAACAGGCAAAAAGGGCCGGTGAACGGTCGGTGCCGGAGCGGGAAACAAAGGGGCATAGGAATGTCGGGCGTTCTATTTGGCTGGGTTGGATATCGCCGGGCGGCTCTTGCCTCTGCGGCGGCGGTGCTGCTTTTGGCTGGCTGCCAACCGGGAGAGCTTTTCCCGCAGAAGCCAACGGAAGGGGCAGATGCCACGGCGGCCGAGCCGCAAATGATCGAGCAGGATGTCGAAAAGCCCGATGTCTTTTCGGTGACCGATAGCGGCCTCTGGGATGGCCGCCCATCGCTCGGCGGGGTTTGGGTCGCCCATGCTGATGTCGACGAGCCTGAGCGGGTCATCATCCGCAATACCGCCAACGATCGGTTCGTGATCGGCGCCCTTTTCCGCCGCGAGCGCGACAATCCCGGGCCGGCGCTTCAGGTATCCTCCGATGCCGCAGAAGCGCTCGGGATGCTGGCTGGCGCTCCAACGACATTGAGCGTTGTCGCCCTGCGCCGCGAGATGGTCCCTGTCGCACAGCCCGAGCCGGTTGTCGAACTGACCGAGGCCACCGACATTGAGACATTGCCGCTTGATCCGATCGCCGGTGCCGCCGCTGCGATCGACGCAGCCGAAGCGGCACAAGCCGCCCCGGCGCCCACCACCACGCCGATGCCGCTGCCGAGCCCGATCGCCTCTCCGCTTGAGAAACCCTTCATCCAGATCGGCATCTTCTCGATCCAAGGCAACGCGCTCAAAACCGCCGACCTCCTGCGCGCCGACGGCATCATACCGACCGTGCTTGAGCAATCGAGCCAAGGCCGGACCTTCTGGCGCATCATCGTTGGGCCGGCGATGACGTCGGACGAGCGGTCGGCACTTTTGGCCAAGGTCAAAGAGCTTGGCTTTGCCGACGCCTACTATGTGACGAACTGACGAAAGGGAGCCGATCCCCGCATGACCTCGCGCGCCCCGACATTGTTGCGACTTGCCCTTATGGTGATGGCCCTGATGCTGGCCGGGCTTTCCGCTGCCGCGCAGTCGTTTGAAACCAAGGCGCGGGCGGCCTTCGTCTATGACCAGACGACAGGCACGGTTCTTTTGGCCAAGAACGCAGACGATCCCTTGCCGCCTGCGTCCATGTCGAAACTGATGACCCTGTTCATGGCTTTCGAGGCAATCCGCGATGGCAGGCTGCATGTCACCGATGAGCTTCTCGTCTCGCAGCACGCGATGAATTATCAGGGCTCGTCTATGTTTCTGCGTGCGGGCGAACGGGTGAAGGTCGAGGACTTGCTGCGCGGGATTATCGTCCTTTCGGGCAACGATGCCAGCGCCGTCATTGCCGAGGCGCTTTCGCCGGATGGCACCGAGGCCGGTTTTGCGCGCCTGATGACAGACAGGGCGCGGCAGCTTGGCATGAGAAACTCGACCTTCGCCAATTCCAACGGCTGGCCCGCGGTCGGGCATCTGATGTCGATGCGGGATCTCGGGATTCTGGCCGATCACATTATCGGCGATTTTCCGACCTTCTACCCCCTGTTCAGCGAGCAGGAATTCCGCTTTGACGGGCGGGTTCCCTCGAATTCGCAGAACCGCAATCCCATTCTTGCCCTTGGCATGGGGGCCGACGGGCTTAAGACCGGCCACACCAGCGAGGCGGGTTATGGCCTTGTCGGCTCGGCCAGACAGGGGGATCGGCGCGTGATTTTCGCCGTCTCAGGGCTCGACAGCGCAGAGGCGCGCGCCGAGGAGGGCGAGCGCATTCTCAATTGGGCCTTTCGCCAGTTTGCCGAGCGGCAACTCCTGAAGGCCGGAACTACGTTGGGAGAGGCCAAAGTCTGGATGGGCGAGGCGGAGTCGGTTGGACTGACCGTTGTCGAGGATGTCCGCCTTTTGGTTCCGACGTTCAGTGGCGCGGACCTCTCGGCGGAGGTCGTCTATAAAAGCCCGGTCCAAGCACCAATTCGCGCTGGCCAAGAAATGGGCGAGCTGATCATTTCTCGGCCCGAGCTGCCAGAGGTAAGAATCCCTCTCGTTGCCGAGGCTGATGTCGCGGAGGGCGGCTTTGCGGTGCGCCTCAAGACTGCGGCACTTGTTCTTTTGCGCATGATATCCCCCTCTGCGGCGGACACGCTGAGCGCCGCGGATGGCTGAGGGCCGGTTCATCACCTTTGAAGGGATCGACGGGTCGGGCAAGTCCACGCAGGCCCGGCTTCTGGCCGAACGGCTGCGCGGCAGTGGTGAGGACGTTGTCCTGACCCGCGAGCCGGGCGGCAGCCCCGGCGCCGAGGAGATCCGACAGCTCCTTCTTACGGGTGATCCTGAGCGCTGGTCGGCCGAGACGGAAATCCTTCTTTTCACCGCCGCCCGCCGCGATCACCTCGAAAAGACGATCCTGCCGGCGTTGGCCGAGGGCCGCACGGTCATCTCCGATCGGTTCGCCGATTCCACCCGCGTCTATCAGGGCGCAACACGCGGCGATCTGCGCGGCACGGTCGACAAGCTGCATGCGCTGATGATCGGCCGCGAGCCGGATCTGACCTTCGTCATCGACATGGACCCCGAAGCAGCCCTGAAGCGCGGCCATGCCCGCAAGTCGTGCGAAGACCGGTTCGAGGATATCG
>JBFEXG010000136.1:0-6572 GCA_041546005.1 Paracoccaceae bacterium | reverse complement strand
GCCCCCGGCGTCTCGATCCGCGACCTCACCTTCAAATCCCACAAGCTGCCGCAGATCTATCAGGCGCAGAAATACGGCTGCCTGATGCACGGGGTCGGCCTTTGCGATGAATGGCCGCTTGTGGCTTACGAGAGCAACTTTGTCGAAGGCGCCTTCGACTACGAGCTCGAGCCGGGCATGTGCCTCTGCGTCGAGGCGCTCGTCAGCCCCGAGGGCGGAGATTTCTCGATCAAGCTCGAGGATCAGGTGGTGATCACCGAGACAGGCTTTGAGAACCTGACCCGCTATCCCTTCGATCCTGCTCTCCTCGGCGACTAGCCGCGCGAATAGACCGTGACCGAAGTGTAATCCTTGCGCGGGCCCTTCACGGTCCAGATCGCGCGCCACTCGGGCCAGCCGGTGAAATCGTATTCCACGCGGTAAAGATCGGACCCGCAGGGATGATCCGAGCCTTTGACGTGGCCGGCCGGAGTGAAGGCGTGAAACTCGCGCCCATCCGTGAAGCTGACAGCGACCTTGCCGCCCTCAAAGGCCCAGCGATAGCCACGCGAGGCTTCAACCGGCGCATTTTCCCCCAGCCTCAACTCACCCACCTCATGGTAGTCGAGGTGGCCTTCGCCCCGAACGGTCAGTTCCGCCGAACCCTGAAGATCACCTCTGACCTTCAATTTCCTGTCTTCGATTTCTCTGTTGATGTGCCAAACACCCACAAAATCACTGGCTTGCAGTGAACGCATTTCTGGCTCCCAACCGTTGGCGCCGAATCATCAGCCTTGGCGCCTTCTCCCTGAGGGTTGAAGTATCGCGTCGATCCCCGAGCCGCAATCAGACTCCCAAACCGGCGAAATCGACGCACGCGGCCCATCAGCCTTGTGACCCATCCCTCCGCGGATTATGAGGCAACCAACTTTCCAATGCAGAAAAGGCCGCGCCATGATCCCCCGCTATGCCCGCCCGGAAATGACCGCCATCTGGTCGCCCGAAACCAAGTTCCGCATCTGGTACGAGATCGAGGCATATGCCTGCGACGCGCAGGCCGAACTTGGCGTGATCCCCAAGGAAAGCGCCGAAGCCGTCTGGAAAGCCAAGGATGTCGAGTTTGATGTGGCCCGCATCGACGAGATCGAGGCCGTGACCAAACACGACGTCATCGCCTTCCTCACCCACCTTGCCGAACATATTGGCTCGACCGAGGCCCGTTTCGTCCACCAAGGCATGACCTCGTCGGACGTTCTCGACACCACCCTCAACGTCCAACTCGTCCGCGCCGCAGATATCCTTCTGGCCGACATGGACAAGGTCCTCGCCGCCCTCAAGAAGCGCGCCTTCGAGCATAAAGACACCGTCCGCATCGGCCGCAGCCACGGCATCCATGCCGAACCGACCACCATGGGCCTCACCTTCGCCCGCTTCTATGCCGAGATGGACCGCAACAAGGCCCGCCTTGAGGCCGCCCGTGAAGAGATCGCCACTGGCGCGATTTCGGGCGCAGTCGGCACCTTCGCCAATATCGATCCGGCCGTTGAAGAGCACGTCTGCAAGATGCTGGGCCTCCGCCCCGAACCGATCAGCACGCAGGTGATCCCGCGTGATCGCCACGCGATGTTTTTTGCCACCCTTGGCGTGATTGCCTCTTCGATCGAGAACGTCGCCATCGAGATCCGCCACATGCAGCGCACCGAGGTTCTGGAAGCGGAAGAGTTCTTCTCGCCCGGCCAGAAGGGATCGTCGGCCATGCCGCACAAGCGCAACCCGGTCCTGACCGAAAACCTCACCGGCCTTGCCCGCCTTGTCCGCATGACCGTTGTTCCGGCGATGGAAAACGTGGCGCTCTGGCACGAGCGCGACATCTCGCACTCTTCGGTCGAGCGCGGTATCGCGCCGGACGCGACCATCACCCTTGATTTCGCCCTCAACCGCCTCGCCGGGGTGATCGAAAAGCTCGTCGTCTACCCCGAGAACATGCTCAAGAACATGAACAAGTTCCGCGGCCTCGTGATGAGCCAGCGCGTGCTTCTCGCTCTGACCCAAGTCGGCGTCAGCCGGGAGGACGCCTACCGCCTCGTGCAGCGCAACGCCATGAAGGTCTGGGAACAAGGCAAGGACTTCAAGGAAGAGCTCCTTGCCGATGCCGAGGTGACCGCCGCCCTGTCTCCGGCCGAGATCGAAGAGAAATTCGACCTCGGCTATCACACCAAACACGTCGACACGATCTTCGCCCGCGTATTCGGCTAGAACCTGTGCAAGTCGGGGGGCCTAGGCCCCCCGTTTCACATCAAACATTTGCGGCCGCGTGAACCGGCTGCCGGCCTTGCGGCATATGGGTTGGCGCAGGCGTGCGCGCGCGCGGGCGCGCCGCGATGGCCGGCATGCTCAAGACAGCATAGCGCCGCCCGTCCCCTTCATTGAGATAGGGCTCGCCAATCCGCTCGGCGTCAAACCCGAGCTGTCGCAGCGCCCGCATCAGGGATATCGGCGAGAGCGAGATGAGCCGCGTTGCACCGTTCTGGGCGGCGACATCGATCAGACCGCTGACAATGAGCGAAAGGCACTCGCTGCGATCAATTTGGGTGTCGACATCGTCTGAAATAACCAGACGCGTGCATTCCCACATCTGCGCGGTCGCAACGTCGGCAGGCATGACCTCGGCCGGAATGTCGACCAATTTGCCGGCATAGGCATCGCGCAGCATATAGGTATGCTGGCCCCAGGTCGCTGTCGTAGCCATCGTTCTGGCCCCACCGACAACCTGCCCGTCCCGAAGCACAAGCGAATAATGCGCGGTTGGGTTGTCATACTGGTCCATCTCCACCTTGTCGTTGTGGGGGATGTCCCAACCTAGCGTATCGACGAAGAAGCGCTTCCTTAGTGCAAGATAGTCAAAGTAAGCGCTGCCAAACATGTGCATTGTCGACATATCGAAAGTAACGTTTTCCATGGGTCTCTCCTCTTGGGTTATTAGTTGTACGTCACCTACAACCTTAACGAGAAATGACCATTTTGTGGAGTTTCCATGGCTGTGCTCCAATAGCTGGGCCCAGCCCAAATTGGGGCCGCCACAGAAACTTAGCGCATGATGATTCTCAGATGAGCCCGAACTCCGAGGCCATCGCGGCGGCCTGAGCACCCGTCTGTGCCCCAAGTTTGAGCTTGGCGTTCTTCAAACGCTGCTTAACCGCGCCCTCGGACACCCCGAGTTCAAAGGCTATCTGCTTGACCCGCAAGCCATCTCTGACCATCCGCAGCGCCTCGAGCTCGGCGAGGGTAAGGTTGCTGGGCGGCGCCTTTTCAGCGTGAAGCCGCTGAATATGACCGTTCAAAAGGTCGATCTCGCATTGGGTAAACTCGCGGTCTGAGCGCGCGAAAGTCCCAAAAGACCGCTGACCTTCGGGATTGTTGTCGAAAACGCTCACCGCCGCACCATAGCGCAGGCCATATTCATGAGCCTTCGCTAGAACGCCCCTGTTGTCTTCAAAGTCGATCTCGCTCCACCTGATCGAACCGGTTTTCGAATAGACCCAGCGAATCACCGGATCGGCCATCATGTAGCGTTGGGCTGTATAATGGCTGACCCAACCGGCCGGCAGCGCGTTGATTTCTTCGAGTGGAAAAGCAAAGCCAACACGCAGGGCAAGATAATACCCTGCCGGAGCGATTTCGCTCAAATCACTGATGGCTATCTTCTGAAGCATCATCCTGTCGAAGTGTTTCACAAACGTACTGCACTAAAGTCTAGTGCCGACCAGCAATTTTGGGTCTTATTTCCAAAGAAACCTATGCTACCTATGATACACCAAGCAACCTAAAAGCGAGTAAATAGGGTTTTGTCAGCCGCACAAACAGAAATCCGTTCGGTCTTGTCCGATTTGATGCTTTTGGCACCAACCGGATATGCTGCAGCCCTGCACATCAACTTCACGACGCCGGATTTTCTGTTCCAGACCTATCCGACCGTTTGGCTGGCAATTTACTCGCAACGGGGACTTGTGATGAAAGACCCCACTGTTCTTTGGGGTTTCGAAAACCTCGGAACTGTTCGTTGGTCAGATCTGGCAAGTCTTGATCATGATGGCGTCATGAAAGAAGCCACGAAATATGGCATGAAATACGGGCTGACAGTTGCAGTCGAACAGGATGGAACGCGGTCCATTGCAAGCCTATCGCGCGCAGATCGCGAATTCGCGGACGATGAGCTCGTGCAAGCGGCGGCGATGATTTCGAAACTTCATGATTTGACAGCTCTGACCCGAACTCTCACGGACGAGACGCGCGCGATTCTGCGGCGGAAATCGATCCAGTTCACGCATCCTTCCTAACGTGGAATAAACCTTTCCTCTGGACTCTGCGCTGGCCGCAACCGGAGGCAGAATGTCGGACACCGCAACTCTTACGCGCCGAGGCAAAGCCGCTTTGATCGTGCGCCTCCTTGTCGGCGACGGGCAAAGTCTCTCACTTGCCGAGATGCCAGAAGACACCCAAATCGCCCTTGCGCGTGAAATGGGCAAGCTCGGCAGCATTGACAAAGACACAATCGATCAAGTGGTGGGCGAATTTGCCGACCAGCTCGAAAAGATCGGGCTTGGACCCGCGGGCGGGGTAGCCAAAGTGATCGACGGGCTAGCCGGCCTCCTCAGCCCAGATGTCGCAGAGCGGATGCGAGACGAGGCGCGAAACGGACCACCCCCGGATCCTTGGGACTATGTTCTCTCGCTGGATCTGTCCGAACTCAAACAGATCATGGAAAGCGAAACCGTCGAAACCTCGGCCGTCATCCTATCGCGGTTGCCCGTCGCAAAGGCAGCGCCACTTCTCGGATTGTTGCCCGGTGAAAGAGCGCGGCGCATCGCGTTTGGGGTATCCCAGATTGGTGCCATCGCGCCGCAGACCGTCGCCCTGATCGGCGGGGGGCTTGCGAAGGCCTACACCCGCCCCGCGCAATCTGCCTTCCCCGATGATCCCAGCCAGCGGATCGGCGACATTCTGAATGCCGCCACAGCCTCAACCCGCGATGATCTTCTGGCAGACATCGCTTCAAACGATCCGGTTTTTGCGGAAAAGGTCCGCAGGGCAATCTTTACGTTCGCCGATATCCCGACGCGCATTAACGGCGTCGATATCTCAAAGATACTGCGCGGCGTGGAGGGAAAAGATCTTGCCACCGCGCTGGCCTTTGCAACCGCCACAGGCGGCGCGGACCAGGAAGCCGTCGATTTTATCTTTGCCAACCTCTCGCAGCGGATGGGCGAGCAAATTCGAGAGGAGGTCAAGGACAGAGGAAAGGTCAGGAAAGCCGATGGCGAGGCGGCACAGTCGGCCTTTGTCTCGGCGATCCGTGCCGCTGTTGATGCTGGCGAAATCGTGCTGCGCGAAGAGGAAACCGACGAGGAAACCTGACGCCCAACCACAAGCGGCCTTGCCCACAGAGCCGGTCGACTCTATCTCTGACCCCCACGACTGCGGGGGCGCATGGGCAAAGCCGAAGAACAAACGGGTGATATCACCGACTGGCTGACTGATCGTGCGCTTCGCACCTTCATCGGCACGGCAATGTTGATGCCGCACCGCCAACGCGTTGCCTTCATGGGTGCGCTGGTCAGGCGCTTAGGCAAGCACGTTGGCTACGAGACGCGCATCTTCGACAACCTAGGCCGGATCTGGCCCGACCTCCCCCAAAGCCGCAGACAAGCGATCGCCGACGGCGTCCTCGACAATTTCGGCCGAACCCTGATCGAAAACTACTCCTACAAAACTTTCGGGAGATGGCTCGAAGGGACACCTATCACTGGCGAAGGCCTTGCCGCTGTTGAAGACGCCCACGCTGCTGGCCGACCTGTCCTTTTCGTCACCGGCCACTTCGGCAACCACGAAGTGCCGCGGCAGGTTCTTGCTGCGCGCGGCTACGAAATTGGCGGCCTCTATCGGCCGATGGCCAACCGCTTTTTCAACGACCACTACGCCAAGACCATGACCGAGCTATCAGGGCCGGTCTTTCCTCAAGGGAAAAGCGGCACCATGGGCTTTGCCCGACATCTCAAGGCAGGCGGCATGGGAACGCTTCTGTTTGACGTGGACGTGCACGGCGCGCCCGTGATCGATTTCCTTGGCCGTCCTGCGAGAACCGCGACATCGGCCGCCGACCTTGCGCTTCGCCTGAATGCTCTCGTCGTGCCGTATTTCGGGATTCGGCAGCCCGACGGGCTCAGTTTCAAGGTGGCGATAGAGGCGCCAATCGAACACAGTGCCCCGCGCCCCATGATGATCGAAATGACCCGTCGTCTCGAAGCTAGGATCGAGGCCAACCCCGAACAATGGTTCTGGGTGCACCGCCGCTGGAAGGCACGCGCCTAGTCGATCCGCGCGGCGGCGAGGATCGGCCCGAAATTGTCCATCTGAAGGATGACCACTCCGCGCTCGTCCCCTGAGTAGGGCGCCTCAACCTTCAGATCGCCCCTCCCCGACCAGGTTCCCAAGGTCTGCCAGGATGTCACGACATTGGCATATTCGATCCGGCGGCCCTTGTTTTCGCCGTGCGCGATATTGACGGTCGCACTCGGCAGGTATCGCACCAACTC
>JBFEXG010000172.1:0-5307 GCA_041546005.1 Paracoccaceae bacterium | reverse complement strand
CGCCATGGCGCGCGGCTCGGCCGACCGCTATTTCCAGAAGGATGCAGCCTCGGACAAGCTCGTGCCGGAAGGCATCGAGGGACAGGTGCCCTATAAGGGGTCGGTCTCGGCGGTGATCCACCAGATGGTCGGCGGCCTGCGGGCGGCGATGGGCTATACCGGCAATGCCACGGTCGATGAGATGCGCAAGAACTGCCGTTTTGTGAAAATTACCGGCGCGGGCCTGAAGGAAAGCCACGTCCATGACGTGCAGATCACCCGCGAAAGCCCGAACTACAGGATCGGCTGATGAAGGCGCTTGTCACCGGCGCAGGGTCGAAAGGCGGGATTGGCATGGCCATCGCGCGTGCGCTCGGGCGGGCCGGCCATGAGGTGACGCTCGTCTCAACAACTGCGCGGATTCACGAGCGGGCAGCGGAACTGGTGGCTGAAGGAATCAAAGCCACCAGCCACATCGCCGATCTGACCGATGCCGCACAGGTGACGGCGCTGCGCGAGGGCGTGGGGCCGGTGCAGATTCTCGTCAACAACGCAGGCATGGGCACGGTGAACGCCCCCGCCGATACGCGCCGTTTCCTCGACCTGCCGCCTTCCGAATGGGCGCGGGCGATGGCGCTGAGCCTCGATACAGCGGTTCTGACCACGCGGGCCTTCCTGCCCGACATGGTGGCCGAGGGCTATGGCCGCATCGTGATGATGGCGTCTGTGACGGGGCCGGTCGTCTCGAATGTGGGAGACACGGCCTATAGTGCTGCCAAGGCCGCGATGACCGGCCTCACCCGTGGCCTTGCGCTCGAAGTGGCCGGGGCTGGCGTGACGGTAAATGCCGTTCTGCCGGGCTGGATCGCCACCGAAGCCTCGACCGACGCCGAGCTGCTGGCGGCCAAAGCGACCCCACAGGGCCGCGCCGGAACGCCCGACGAGGTGGCAGCCGTTGTCGCTTTCCTCGCCTCGGACGGGGCGAGCTATGTCAACGGCGCGTTGATCGTCGTGGACGGGGCCAATACGCTTCAGGAGTCAAAGGCGTGACCCCCGCGGCGCGTGTCTCAGCCGCCATCGAGATCCTCGACGAGATCCTTGCCGGAAGCCCCGCCGAAAAGGCGCTGACCAACTGGGCACGCCGCTCGCGCTTTGCCGGCGCCAAGGACCGCGCCGCAATCCGCGATCATGTGTTTGATGCGCTGCGCTGCCGCCGGTCCTTTGCGGCTTTGGGCGGTAGCGAGACTGGGCGCGGCCTGATGATAGGTGAGCTTCGTGCCGCAAACGGAGATCTTGCCGATATTTTTTCTGGCATAGGCCATGCACCTTCGGCTTTGTCCGAGGCCGAAAAAGACGCTTTTCGAACGCCTCAGATTGGCGGCGCGGCGCTCGATATGCCTGACTGGATCTTTGAAATGCTGCTCGCCCAAATGGGCGCGGCGGGTGCCGAAGCCACGTGTGAGGCGCTGCGCAGCCGTGCCCCGGTTTGGCTGCGGGTCGCTTTGCGCCGCGGAAGCCGCGAGAGCGCCATCGCTATGCTGGCTGCTGACGGTATTGCCGCCCGACCTCATCCTGACGTAAAGACTGCTCTGGAAGTCACGGAAAATGCGCGCAAAATTCAAAGCTCATCAGCCTATCTGAACGGCTTTGTTGAGCTCCAGGATGCCGCCTCGCAGGCCGCGATACTGGCTCTGCCTTTGCCCGTGACTGGGGCAACCGCGCTCGATTACTGCGCTGGAGGCGGTGGCAAATCTCTTGCCCTTGCTGACTTGGGCTATGCCGTCGATGCCCATGACATCGCGCCAGAGCGCATGAAAGACATCCCCGACAGATCGGCCCGCGCGGATATTAAAATCGGCGTGAAGAAGGATCGGCATGATATTGAAAATAAATACGATCTCGTCTTTGTCGATGCCCCTTGTAGCGGTAGCGGCACTTGGCGGCGAACGCCCGAAGCCAAATGGGCGCTAACGCCCGAACGTTTGCGCGATCTTTGTCAAATTCAGCAGAATATCCTTGCGCAAGCGGCACAATACGTTCGGCCGGGCGGGTATTTGGCCTATGCAACCTGCTCTGTCCTGAATGTTGAGAATGAGGCGCAGATCGTAGAGTTTCTTGAAGTCAATCAAAGCTTTGACAGCCTTAGTTCCCTTACTTTGCATCCCGGGCCGCTTGGCGACGGGTTCTATCTCAATCTAATGCGTTTCAAATAACAACCAGAAGTTGCATTGCGTTGCGGTTTCTGTAGTCTCACTCGTGGTTTGGAGAGTTTTGGAACGAATTAGCCATCTCTCCTGACGAAGATCCGTGTGATTAGGGGTCTACCGGGATGAGTTTGGCGCAGTTGGATCACAGTGACGGTAGGTCGCGACAGATGGGGATTGCCCAGCTGATTGCGATATTGTCGGGTATTCTGGCCCTTTTGCTGGCGCTCTCGGTGGCGCCGCTTTGGCAGAAGCTTGGCCTTGGCATCTTTGGAGTCATGGTGATCTCGGTCTCGGGATATGAGCGGCTTCGACTGCTTTGGTCGGAGCGGCGAGGGCGCTTGTTGGATCGGCTTGTCGCCACGCTCTTCGCCGATGACAAGGCCAAGGTTCTTCTGGCCGACAGCGATGGGCGCATTCTCTATCACAACGCCGTCGTGGGCAGGATTGATCTGTCGGAGCGGCCGAGGATGGAGCAGGTCTTGGGGCGGGTCCTTGCCAATCCTCGGACGGTCCAACTTCGGCTACAGGACAAGGCGCGCCAAAAGGGCTGGGCGGAAGAAACCCTCGTTACGCGCCGCAAAGGTCTTAATCTTTCGGCGCGATCTGTGGGAGCAGATCGTATTCTTTGGCGGCTAGAGGAAGTGGCAGGCGAGGTTCGGGCGCCAAGTATACCGACGATTGCCACGGGCCCTGAGGGCGCGATCCTTCAGTTGAACGATCCAGCGCGACAGCTGATCGGAGATGAGGTCAAAGCCCTTGAGGATGTGTTCGAAGCCCTGCCGCTGCGCTCGGGCGCCATTCACCGATTGAAGCCTGACCTTGGCGCCGAGGATGTTGTGGTCTGGGCTAGCGAGACAGCGGGTGGCGGCAGCATCGTCGCCATGATCCCGACCGCCACAGAACGCGCGCCCTTGCCGGAATCCTGGTCTGTCATCGAGGAGCTGCCGGTACCGCTTCTCAAGATTGCCCGCAGCGGTGAAATCCTTGCCTCGAACCGGGCAGCACGCGGATTGGTTCAGCGTGAGATGGGGTCGAATGCGCGGCTGTCTGATCTGTTTGAGGGGCTTGGCCGGCCGATCATCGACTGGCTTGAAGAGGTGGCCGGCGGCGGCTCCACGGGCGACAAACAATTCCTACGCAGCCATGGCGATGGCCCCGAGCTGTTCGTGCAAATAATTCTAAAGCCGGCCGGAGATTTCAAAGATCCCCACTTGATCGCGGTTCTCAGCGATATGACCGAGTTCAAATCGCTTGAGGCGCAGTTTGTCCAAAGCCAGAAGATGCAGGCCATTGGGCAGTTGGCTGGTGGGGTTGCGCATGATTTCAACAATCTCCTCACCGCGATTTCGGGCCATTGCGATTTGCTGCTGCTGCGCCACGACCGGGATGATCAGGACTATTCCGATCTGATCCAGATCCATCAGAATTCCAATCGCGCGGCCGCTCTGGTGGGCCAACTTCTGGCCTTTTCTCGCAAGCAGAACCTGCGCCCCGAAGTGCTCGACCTGCGAGACACGCTCGCCGATCTGACCCATCTTCTGAACCGGCTCGTGGGCGAAAAGGTTAGGCTTTCGCTTGATCACGATCCTGATCTTATGCCGATCCGGGCCGACAAGCGGCAGCTCGAGCAGGTGATCATGAACCTTGTGGTGAATGCGCGCGATGCGATGCCCTCGGGGGGAGAGATCATTATCGAGACTGAAAACCTCACCCTCAAGCGCCCTATCGAACGAGATCGGGCGAGCGTTCCGGCCGGCGCCTATGTCCTTGTAAAGCTCGCCGACGAAGGGCACGGGATTCCGTCAGACAAGATCCCCAAGATATTCGAGCCCTTCTACACCACCAAACGCACAGGCGAGGGAACGGGCCTTGGGCTCTCGACAGCCTATGGCATCGTCAAACAGACCGGAGGGTTCATCTTTGTCGATAGCGAGGAAGGGCGCGGTACAACGTTCACGTTGTATTTCCCGGCCCATCTTGGGCCAGCGGAGCCTGTCGCGGCGGCGCTTCCGGTGGCTCCGCGGCCGGTTGACCGCACGGGGGCCGAATGCGGAGTGATCTTACTCGTCGAAGATGAGGCTCCGGTGCGCGCTTTTGCGGCGCGGGCGTTGCGGCTGAAAGGGCATACTGTCTTCGAGGCGGAAAATGCCGAAGGCGCGCTTGAGCTGCTCAAAGATCCGGGGATGAGGGTCGATATTTTTGTGACCGATGTGATCATGCCCGGCAAAGACGGCCCAACTTGGGTGCGCGAGGCGCTCAAGGATCGTCCCGGAACTGGCGTGGTGTTCGTGTCTGGCTATGCCGAAGAGGCTTTTGGCGAGCATCAGGCTCTGATCGCCAATTCTGTTTTCCTGCCCAAGCCGTTTTCGCTCAACGATCTGGTCGAAACCGTAGCGGCCCAACTCGCGGGGGCCTAGGCCCCCAAAAGCTCGACAAGATGGGCGGCCGAACCGGTGAGAGCGGCAAAATCGTCTTCGACGACAGAGACCGAGAAATTGCCCATGAAGCCTGCAAAACGACCCTTGTCGCGGAACGCTTCGCCAAAGCCAAACCGCTCCAGAAATGGGGCAAAGGCCCGCGAGACGCCGCCGACAAGATAAATTCCGCCAAAGGGCAGCTGAATCAGGGCCAGATTTCCGGCGACGGTTCCCAAGATGCGGGTGAATATCCGTGCCGCCTCGATCGCCCGCTCGTCGGTGCCATCAGCACAGCTTTCCATGATCTGCTGGGCCGAGCACTCGCGCGGGTCTGCGGCCTCTTCGCCGAGCCACGCATAGGTCCTCTCAAGGCCGCGGCCCGAAAGAACATCCTCGACCCCCGGAAATCCGTGGGCAGTCTCGACATAGCGGCACAGGCGCAGATCAGCATCGGTCCGGATCGGCAGGTTGGCGTGACCGGCCTCTGAGGGCGGGACGAGGCGGCCCTGTCCGGTCTCAAATACCGGTGCGGCGTTGAATCCTGTGCCCACCCCGATGACGAGCCGAGCGGCCTGACCCTGCGCAGCAGGACCGGCAAGGATCGGGCGAATCACAGACGGCTCTAGATGCCCGAGTGCGTGGCCTTGAGCCTGGAGGTCGTTCAAAATGGCGACAGTCTCGGCCCGGGTGGCGCGCATGAGGGT
>JBFEXG010000104.1:0-7848 GCA_041546005.1 Paracoccaceae bacterium | reverse complement strand
ATCATCAAGATCGGCCGCACCCATACGCAGGACGCGACCCCCCTCACCCTTGGGCAGGAATTCTCGGGCTATGCCACGCAGGTCGACAAGGGCATCCGCCGGATCGACGCTTGTTTGGGCGATATCTACGAGCTGGCCCAAGGCGGCACCGCCGTGGGCACGGGCCTCAACACCAAGGTTGGCTTTGACACCCGCGTCGCCGCCGCGATCGCCGAGATCACCGGCCTGCCCTTCGTCACCGCCCCCAACAAGTTCGAGGCCCTCGCCGCGCATGACGCGATGGTGATGTTCTCGGGGGCGCTCAAGACCGTCGCCGCCTCGCTCTTCAAGATCGCCAACGACATGCGCCTCTTGGGCTCCGGCCCCCGTTCGGGCCTTGGCGAATTGATCCTGCCGGAAAACGAGCCCGGCTCGTCGATCATGCCCGGCAAGGTCAACCCGACCCAGGCCGAGGCGCTGACCATGGTCTGCGCCCATGTGATGGGCAACGACGCCGCCGTGGGCTTTGCCGGCTCTCAGGGCCATTTCGAGCTCAACGTCTATAACCCGATGATGAGCTACAACGTCCTGCAATCTATGCAGCTTTTGGGCGATGCGGCCTCGTCCTTCACCGACAATATGGTGGTTGGCACTCAGGCCAATACCGCGCGGATCGAGAAGCTGATGAAGGAAAGCCTGATGCTGGTGACAGCTCTCGCCCCCACCATCGGCTATGACAATGCCACCAAGGTCGCCAAAACCGCCCACAAGAACGGCACGACGCTCCGCGAAGAAGCCATCGCGCTCGGCTTTGTCGACGGCGAGACCTTCGACAGGATCGTCCGCCCCGAAGACATGATCGGCCCGAAGGGCTGATCCTTGCGGCGCCTTCGGGCGCCGCGTCTTGGCCTAATCGCGCAAGCGTAGAACTTCCCAGCTCGAGCTGCCTGAGACGACATATTCCGACATTTTGCGCCCCCAGTCGGCGTGAATGTCGACCCTCGCCAATTTGGCGAACATCTCGTCCAGCTCTCCCAAGCTGCCCAGTTCGACTTCCGAAACGATCAGCGCCTCGGCGTTGCCAACGTGCCCGGTCAGGTATCTGTGTTTGGCCGGCATTCCGACTTGCTTGCCGACCGCGTCATCCCATTCCCGAAGTAATTTCAGGACATCAGACTGGTGCCCAAATTTGGCTTTGACTTGCCAACGTGCAACGAACATGACTGTTCCTCCCCGATTGATTGGCTCCAACCCACTCGATAGGGTGCCTGCAACAACGGAAAGTCTGCGCCGACCAGTCTACACGATCTGGCCGGATTTCCAAAATCTTCGATCCGGGAGGCCGCTGTGACCGGCAAGGTCGTGAATCTCAAAAAGTTCAAGAAACAAAAGGCTAGAGACGAGAAATCGGAAGCAGCCAAGGTAAATGCGGTCAAGTTCGGGCGGACCAAGGCGCAGCGCATTCTAGAAACAGCGCGCGAAGATCTCGCGGCGCGGCGGCTCGATCAATTGAAGTTTGACGACGAATGAGCGGCCGCCCAATCAAGCGATCACTGACGCTCAAGGGGCATCGCACCTCGGTTTCGCTCGAAGATGAGTTTTGGCGGGCGTTCCGCGCGGCGGCCGAAGAGGATGGCCAAACCCTCAACGCACTCGCCGCCGAAATTGACGCGGGCCGAGGTGATGTCGGGCTAGCCTCGGCGATCCGCGTCTGGGTCTTGCAGCGGCTTCAGCGGCGCTGCGAGGGGTGAATCGACTCGCGGATCGTCCGCATATCGATGCGCTCGAGTTTGGAGTCGAGACGGCTCGGATAGGCCTGAACCGGCTTGGGCGTCAGCTGATAGTTGAAGAGCTCGTCTAGGCCATAATAGGTCCGGCGCAGACCCAGTTTGAAAAGCCAATTCGCAGCTGTGTAATGAACTCTGCGCCAATACCCCACCTGGGTGCGACGTTTACGAATGTACGACATGACATCAATCCAACTTGGCGGCCCCCACCGCTGAGGGAATTGATACCAACTTTGGCGCCGATTGCGCCCCAAAATTGCCCTATTTCACCCAGTCACATCTGCAGCAAAATCCTTAATGGATTGTTATCATTAATTTTTGAAAAAATTCAGCGCCACATTTTGTCCACATTTTGGTTAATGCACCCGGTGACGACTTTCCAAAATTGCCGCCGATTGCGTGACAATCAAAAACAGAGCACGGGATTGTTCGCGCCCTGCCCTAGCGCTTGCCCAAAACTAGGTCGAATCGCGCCGCGTCAGACCGAGCCAAATTCCGTCCTTTGCCCGCACCGTCAGATGCGCCACAGGCACCGGCACACGGCCATCGACCGGCGCAAAGGCGAAAGCACCGACCAGCCTCGACAGCATGACCACCCCTTCAGCCATCGCAAAGCCCGCGCCGGTGCAGACCCGTGGGCCGCTGGAAAAGGGCAGATAGGCCTCGCGCGCCGATGCCTTACCAGTTTCGGTCGACCAACGGGCCGGATCGAAACTGTCGGGATTTTCCCAGAGCCGCTGATGCCGGTGCAGGTGCCATGGCGAGAGGACGATCTGCGACCCTTTGCCGACCTGTCGCCCGCGGAACACTTCGTTTTGGGCTGTCTCGCGCACCATCATCGGCACGGGCGGATAAAGCCGAAGCGCCTCGCGAAACACATCGCGCGTGATCCGAAGCTGCGACAGCGAGGAAAACTCAGGCCCAAGGCCTGCGGCTTCAGCGGCAACCTTGTCCTGCCATTCGGGATGGGTCGCCAGAAGATAAAGCGCCCAAGAAAGGGCCGAAGCGCTGGTCTCGTGGCCCGCCAGAAAGAAAATCGCCACCTGATCGACCATTTCGCCCAAATCAAACCGCTCGCCCGTTTCGGGGTCGGCTGTGGTCATAATCTTGGTGGCGAGGTCATCGGGCGCGGTGCCCGCAGCGATCTCTGACAAGCGCTCGGCGGTCAACTCGTAGATCAGGCTGCGGATGCGGGTGGCTGTTGCCCGCGCCTCGCGCCGGAAGAGACGCGGCATCCAAGACGGCAGCGGCATGAAGGCGGCAAGGTTGAGGATTGGCTGACTGCGCTGATGGGCGCGGAAGGCCGCGAATACCTCGCGCGCCAGCCGATGTTCGATGGGGATCGAAAAGAGGGTTCGGAAAATGATGTCGGCGGCGGCGTGGCTTGCCTCGCTTTCGATCTCGACCGGTGCGTCCCCTACCGCACCAAGCCGCGCGACAGCCGCATCGGCGGCGGCGAGCATCGCAGGGAAAGTATCGCGTAGCCGCCCGCCCTCGAAGGCAGGATCGATGATCCGCCGCTGCCGCTTCCATTTCGGCCCGTTGGTCACGAAGACCGATTGCCCCAAGAGCAGCCGTAGCCCTTCGGTCACGCGCGCCGATTTGGGGAAATCGTCAGGTCGCTCGTTCAGAACCCGCTTCACCAAAGCCGGATCGTTGGCCAGATAGGAGCGGAAGAACGGCGTTCGAAACTCGGCCATCCACGCGCGATAGAGGTGTTCAGGCTGCGCCGACAGAATGTCCTGCCGGAAAAGCCGCATATAGCGCCACAGCGAAACGCGGCGCGGCCGCGTGGCGGGCTTGGGTGGGATCATGGCACTATCCCCCGATATCCCGAGGTCGGCGTCGTGATCCGGCTTTTTGATGGGGCGCGGCCCTTGAACCGTCGCGCCAATGTCTGCGGGCCTGCTGTGATGCGGAAATAGTCATACTCGCCGGGCCGGTCGAAGGCGCAGAGATATTGAAAATGCAGACGGAAGAACCGCCAGCGCAGCACTTTCCAACGCTCGGGGCTGAGCGTTTGGGTGAACGCGGCAGAGATCACTAGTGGCCAGCGTTGATCCTTCGGGGCGACGCCCGAAACGGCGACAGGATCACACAACGCAAAAGCGCAGCCATCGCCGGGGGCGGTCACGTCGATCCAAGTGATTTCCTCGGACGTGGAGAGGAGATTCAGGTCGGCGCGAAGCTCGTGGGCGTCCGGCAAAAAGGAAACCATCGGCACCACCTGCCCCAACGTCAGAAGCGCCAAGGGCGGCCGCTCGGACGGAAGCCGCCCCTCCCGAAAAAGCTGAGCAAGGGCCGAGATTGCCAGATGCGCCCCAGAGGAATGGCCGACGACGAGAACCTCATCGGTATCGTCGTCCAATGCGGCGCCTATATGGTCGGCAAATTCGGAGATTCGTTCACTTTGCGCAGGTGGGTGCGCCCCCCGCCAGCGGGCCGAGAAGGCATAGTCGTGCATCAGGTAATAGGCGAAGAGCCGGTGGTCGATCCGTTTGAAAAGGCGCAAGAGCAAGACCGTCAAAACGGCGCCGAAACCGGCCGCCAACCACCAAAAGACAAACCCGCCGAGCCCCGCCAGAGCAAAACCCCACGAAAGCAGCCGCGCCGAAAACCAGCCGGCCAGGACGGCGACCGCAAGCTGGCCCACAAGCATCCCCACCGGATAGAGCGCCGCGATCACCGGCCCTTTCCGCAGGCGCATGAGCCGGCGGAGCGCCCCTGTCGAGATATAGATCCAAGCAGTCCGTATGAGCTGAAGATAGGTCGCGGGAATGGACTGGGCCATGCTGGATTGCACGATGTCGGACCAGACGAGAACATCGACCTCGGCTTCTACCTCGCCCCCCTCGATCCGCGCCTGAACGCTCCAGCCATACACCCCGCCCGCCTCACGCGGCCGGATCGCCAGATCATACCCACTGATCGCTGCCTGCGCGGCCCCCTCCTTGCGGTAGAGCTCGCGATAGCGGCGCGGGGGAATAGGATCATAGCCGGGGATATAGATCACCCGCCTGCGCCTCACCTGCCGTGCCGTAGTGCTCACGTTCAAAGCCCGCCCTGCCTGCTTGCCCGCAGACTAGCGCGGACGTGGCGAAAGGACAGCCCCTAGCCGAGCGATGCCAGCCCAGGCAGGGTTTCGAGAAGCCAATAGCTGAGCGCACTGAACTGGCCGGTGATCATCAAAAGACCAACGGTCCACAGAAGAAGGCCCGAGACCTTCTCGATCCGGTCCATGTGCCGCTTCATCCAGCCCATGACGCCTTTAAGGCTCGGAAAGAAGGCCGCAACCGCGAGGAAGGGAATACCAAGCCCCGCCGCATAGGCGGCAAGTAGGACCGTCCCCCGCGCCACGCTGCCCTCAGACGCCGCAAGGCCCAAGATTGCCCCGAGGATCGGGCCGAGGCAGGGCGTCCAGCCAAACGCAAAGGCAAGGCCAAGGAGATACGCCCCGAAAGCCGAGCCGCCCTGATCGCCCGCATCGAGCCGCGCTTCGCGGTCGAGGAAACGGATGCGAAAAACCCCGAGAAAATGCGCGCCAAAAACCATAATGAGGATGCCGGCGCCAAAGAGGAACCAATCCTGCCACTGCAGAAATATCCGACCCACGGTGGAAAAGGCGAAGCCAAGGAGCAGGAAGACGGTCGAGAGCCCGAGAACGAAGAACGAAGCCGACAAAAGCGCCCGCCGCCGCGCGCGGCCCGAATGGTCCATATCGGCAAGGCTTACCCCGCCCATATAGGCGAGATAGGGCGGCACAATCGGCAGGACACAGGGAGAGAGAAATGACAGAAGTCCCGCCGTTAGCGCAATGAGCATGGCGGGCAGGAGCGAGGCATCAAGAAGGGTCGCGGTGTCGAGCATAGGCAAATCCTTTGTGCCCGACATAAGCGAGGCGGCGTGCAAGGTCACGCCGGAAATACCTGCCTCACGAGAGGGTTACCCAAGACAAAACGCCGCCCCCGATTTCGCGAGGGCGACGTGAATGTTGTATCGGTTCGCTAGCGACCCAGCGACCACCAGCCCTTGCGCTTGGGCTTGCTGGGATCTTCCGGCTCGGCCGGAGCAGGCTCGGCCTTGGCTTCGACCTTGGGTTCCGGGGCGGGCTCGGCCGCCGGAGCCTCAGCAGGAGCTTCAGCCGGTGCCTCAACCTCTGCGGCCTTCTTGGCCAAAGCCTTGCGGCTACGGGTGGCCTTGGGCTTGGCAGGAGCTTCCTCAGCAGCGGCCTCGGCGACAACCTCAGCAAGAGGCGCTTCCTCAGCCTTCACCTCTTCAGCCTTGACCTTCTTGGCCGGAGCCTTGCGGGCACGAGTGGCCTTGGGCTTGGCAGGGGCTTTCTCTTCAGTGGGGGCTTCCGGCGCTGCCTCGGCCTCGACGGCGGCCTCCTCTACAGACGCCTCCTCAGCTTTGGGCTTGCGGCTACGGCTGCGCGAGCGCGTCACCTTGGGCTTGGCCGGAGCTTCGGCCTCAGCAGCCGGAGCAACTTCTACGGCAGCTTCTGCCGGTGCCTCGGACCCTTCGTCCTCGTCACCATCGGCATCGTCGCTGTCGTCGCCCTGATCAGACGCGCCGTCTTGCCCTTCGGCAGACCCGTTGCCACCCCGACGACGACGCCGGCGACGGCGGCGTTTCTTCGGCTTGTCGCCGTTTTCGCCGGACACGGCGGATACCGCGGGAGCAGCCTCTGCCTCTTCGGCTTCGTCCACTTCCTCCTCGACGACCAGATCATCCTCTTCCTCTTCGATCACGATAGTCGAAGCAGTGATCGGCGCGGCTTCTGGAACGATACGGGTCGCGGTCTTGAACTTCTCGATGGCGAAATCGGGCGAAATCAGCGTCACATCGCATTCGATCCGCACAGCCATGCCATAGCGGGCCTCGATGGCGGCGATATGCTCGCGCTTCTGGTTCATCAGGAAGTTGGCGATGCCCACCGGTGCACGCACCAGAACCTCTTTCGAACGCCCGCGCACGCCTTCTTCTTCCAGCTGACGCAGGATCGAGAGGGCCACGTTATCGTCCGAGCGCAGAAGGCCGGTGCCATGGCAATGCGGGCACGGCTGGGTCGTGGCTTCGAGCATACCCGGGCGCAGGCGCTGGCGGCTCATCTCTAGAAGGCCAAAGCCCGAGATGCGGCCCACCTGAATGCGGGCGCGGTCGGTCTTGAGCTTGTCTTTGAGGCGCTTTTCGACGGAGAGGTTGTTCTTGCGCTCGTCCATGTCGATGAAGTCGATGACGATCAGACCAGCCAGATCGCGCAGGCGCAGTTGGCGGGCCACT
Organism: Paracoccaceae bacterium; assembly: GCA_041546005.1. GTDB lineage: Bacteria > Pseudomonadota > Alphaproteobacteria > Rhodobacterales > Rhodobacteraceae > RFZI01. Next base: position 799 of record JBFEXG010000104.1, on the reverse strand, counting down.
TCGTCGGCGGCTTCAAGGTTGGTCTTGAGCGCGGTCTGCTCGATCGAGCCTTCCTTGGTAGCGCGGCCAGAGTTCACGTCGATGGCGACAAGCGCCTCTGTCACGCCGATGACGATATAGCCGCCCGAGGGAAGCTGAACGGTCGGGTTGAACATCCCCGACAGATACCCCTCGACCTGATAGCGCGCGAAAAGCGGCAGCTGCTCAGCATAGGGTTTCACGTTCTTGGCGTGGGACGGCATGATCATCTTCATGAAGTCCTTGGCCGTGCGATATCCGGCCTCGCCCGCGACGATCACCTCGTCGATCTCTTTGGAATAGAGATCGCGGATCGTGCGTTTGATGAGGTCGCCCTCTTCATAGATCTTGGCCGGCGCGATGGATTTCAGCGTCAGCTCGCGGATCTGCTCCCAGAGGCGCTGAAGATACTCATAGTCGCGCTTGATCTCGGCTTTCGTCCGCTGGCTGCCTGCGGTGCGGATGATGAGGCCCGCGCCATCCGGCACGTCGATCTCGGCCGCGATTTCCTTGAGCTTCTTGCGGTCGGCGGCATTGGTGATCTTGCGCGAAATGCCGCCGCCCCGGGCGGTGTTCGGCATCAGCACGCAGTAGCGGCCCGCCAGGCTGAGATAGGTGGTCAGCGCCGCGCCCTTGTTGCCGCGTTCTTCCTTGACCACCTGCACCAGCAGGATCTGGCGGACCTTGATGACTTCCTGAATCTTGTAGCGACGCGGCCGTGGCTTGCGCACCGGGCGGATGTCCTCGCTGTCATCCTCCTCGGCCACGGATTCGATGGTGT
>JBFEXG010000071.1:0-9968 GCA_041546005.1 Paracoccaceae bacterium | reverse complement strand
CGGCGAAAAGGGCAACAACGGCCGCGGCGCGATTGCGTCCGAGCTGAAAGGCCTCAATGCGGCTCACGCCAATATCAACGGCTTGATGAACGCCAATCCTGACAGCCAGGTCGGTCAGATTTATGCCTATCAGCAGGCCATCCTCGCTGCTCAAGAGGCGGGTGGCGATCTCGATTATTGGAGCAACCTCTACGAGGAGCTGGGATCGACCGACGCAGCAACGTACAATGCAGACACCTACGGGACGGCAATGATCGATCAGGCGACGATCGTCGAGTACTACGATGGCGTAATCGCCGGCCTTGGTGAGGGCGAGACCCTTTCCGAGGAAGATCAAGCCGCCTACGACGCGGCGGTTGCGGAGTTTAACCGTCTCTCCAGTTTGACCGATGAAGAATACACAGCCGAGTTTGGTGGTCTCTATGACGCGGCTCTTCAGGAGGCTGAAGCCAACTATTCGGCCACGCTTATCACCGATGGCCTCAGCGAAGAGGCCGTCAACGAGTTCCTGCGCCTTCTCGGCCTTCTGGAATAATTCCCTCGGGGGGCGGGGCCATCTGGCCTTGCCCCTTGCAGACTCGGGATAGGGCGCGTATATGCGCCTTGACAGCGGCGCCTTGGCCTCCACCCCCAAGGCTCCACCGGGAAAGAGCAACGGGCCGCGCGCCCGTTTTTTTGTGCTTGAAGAGACAATGACCGATCTAATTGCCAAAGCGGCACTTGACCGCCGCATCGCCGAAATCGTCGGCCCCGTGATCGAGGATCTGGGGTTCGAATTGGTGCGCGTCCGGCTTATGACGGGCAAGGAATCGACGCTCCAGATCATGGCGCAGAAGCCGGACGGAACGATCGAGGTTGATGACTGCGGTGAAATCAGCACCGCGGTTTCTGCCGTGCTCGATGTCGAGGATCCGATCGTCGAGGCCTATACGCTTGAAGTTTCCAGCCCAGGCATCGACCGGCCGCTCACGCGGCTCAAGGATTTCGATCAGTGGGCCGGCTATGTGGCCAAGATCGAGACGACCGAGCTGATCGATGGCCGTCGCCGCTTTAAGGGGACGCTGGCGGGAACCGAAGGCGACGAGGTTTTGATCACGCTCGATGATCAGGCCGAGGAAATCACGATCGGATTGAAATTCGATTGGCTGTCTGACGCCAAGCTGGTGCTGACAGACGAGCTTATCCGCGAGGTTCTGCGCGGACGGAAAGATGCGGGCCAGATTGACGAGGCCCAGTTTGACGAAGTTGAGACCATCATCGATGGGGACGAGGAGTAAACCAAATGGCAATCACTTCAGCTAACCAGCTTGAGCTTTTGCAAACGGCCGAGGCTGTTGCGCGCGAAAAGATGATCGACCCCGGCCTTGTGGTCGAAGCGATGGAAGAGTCGCTCGCCCGCGCTGCCAAGAGCCGCTACGGCGCCGAGATGGACATCCGCGTGAAGATCGACCGCAAGACCGGCAAGGCGACGTTTACCCGCGTTCGCACCGTTGTCGAAGATGATGCGGTTGAGAACTATCAGGCCGAGATGACCGTGGATCAGGCCAAGCTCTATATGGAAAACCCGAGCGTCGGCGACACCTTCGTGGAAGAAGTCCCGCCGGTTGAACTGGGCCGGATTGCCGCCCAGTCGGCCAAGCAGGTGATTCTCCAGAAGGTTCGCGAAGCCGAGCGTGATCGCCAGTACGAAGAATTCAAGGATCGTGCCGGCACGATCATCAACGCGCAGGTCAAGCGCGAAGAGTATGGCAACGTCATCGTCGACGTGGGTGCTGGAGAAGCCATCCTGCGCCGCAACGAAAAGATCGGCCGCGAAGCCTATCGCCCCGGCGACCGTATCCGCTGCTATATCAAAGAGGTTCGCCGCGAGCCGCGTGGCCCGCAGATTTTCCTGTCGCGCACCGCGCCCGAGTTCATGGCCGAGCTCTTCAAGATGGAAGTGCCCGAAATCTATGAGGGCATCATCGAGATCAAGGCCGTCGCCCGCGATCCGGGTAGCCGCGCCAAGATCGCCGTTGTCTCCTATGACAACTCGATCGACCCCGTGGGCGCCTGCGTCGGTATGCGCGGCAGCCGTGTTCAAGCTGTGGTCAACGAGCTTCAGGGCGAGAAGATCGATATCATTCCGTGGAACGAGAATATCCCGACCTTCCTCGTCAACGCGCTTCAGCCGGCCGAGGTTTCCAAGGTCGTGCTCGACGAAGAGGCGGGCAAGATCGAGGTCGTGGTTCCCGAAGAGCAGCTTTCGCTTGCCATCGGCCGCCGCGGCCAGAACGTGCGCCTTGCCTCGCAGTTGACCGGCCTCGACATCGACATCATGACCGAGGAAGAGGAATCCAAGCGTCGTCAGGCCGAGTTCGAGAGCCGCACCAAGCTGTTCATGGAAACGCTCGACCTTGACGAATTCTTCGCCCAGCTTCTGGTGGCCGAAGGCTTCACCAACCTCGAAGAGGTCGCCTATGTCGACGTCGACGAGCTTTTGGTGATCGACGGTGTTGACGAAAGCACCGCCGAAGAGCTTCAGGCCCGCGCCCGTGACTATCTTGAAGCCCAGAACAAAAAGGCCCTCGAGCACGCCATCGAGCTTGGCGCTCAGGAGAGCCTGATCAACTACGAAGGCCTGACCCCGCAGATGGTCGAAGCCTTGGCGGAAGACGGTGTTCTGACGCTCGAAGATTTCGCCACCTGCGCCGACTGGGAACTGGCCGGCGGCTGGACCACGGTGAAGGGCGAGCGGGTCAAGGACGACGGCGTTCTCGAGAAGTTCGACGTCAGCCTCGAAGAAGCTCAGGCCATGATCATGAACGCCCGCGTCATGCTGGGCTGGGTCGATCCTGCCGATCTCGCCGCTGAGGGCGAGGAAGAATTCGAAGACGACGAGGCCTGAGGAAGGCAAAGGAACGCGCGATGACACGCGGTGGCCGCGACAAAAGCAACGACGAGGCTGAACGCCGGTGCATCGTCACCGGCGAGGCCAAGCCGAAGGAAGGACTGATCCGCTTCGTGGTCGGCCCTGATGGCGTCGTTGTGCCTGACGTGCTGGGCAAGCTGCCCGGCCGCGGGATGTGGGTCACTGCGGATCGCGCGATCCTTGAAAAGGCAGGCAAGGGCCAGTTTTCGCGGTCCGCGAAGACGCCGGTCACTGTGCCCGACAACCTCGCCGACGAAGTTGAGCGACAGGTCGCGCGACGCGTGATCGATCTGATTGCGATGGCGCGGAAGGCGGGCATTGCTGTCTGTGGTTTCGAGAAGGTGAAAAGCTGGCTGGCCGGCAACGAGCGCGTCCGCGTTCTTTTGCAGGCCGACGACGGGTCGTCCCGCGGAAAGGCCAAGCTTTGGACCCCTGAGGGGGCCCGTTATTTCGACTGCCTGACCGCTCAGGAATTGGGTTTGGCATTTGGACGTCAAAGTGTGATACATGGCGCGCTCGCGACTGGCGGACTCAGCAACCGTGTTGTAGAGGAAGCCGCAAAGCTTAAAGGCTTGCGCGCAAATGACGGTGGCGATCCTGCTGCCGGAAAGGAAAAAGTAGCTAGATGACCGATAACGACGGCAAGAAGACCCTGGGTCTCGGCGGCTCCCGTCCGGGGAGCGTGAAGCAGAGCTTCAGCCATGGCCGGACCAAGAACGTCGTGGTGGAAACCAAGCGCAAGCGCGTTGTGGTCCCCAAGCCCGGTGCCGCGGCGAAGCCCGCCGGTGCTCCGGCTGCTCCTGTTGCAGGCGATCCGTCCAAGCGCCCCGCGGGCATTTCGGATGCCGAGCTTGAACGCCGGATGAAGGCGCTTGCTCTCGCCAAAGCGCGAGAGTCGGAAGAGGCCGCGCAGCGCGAGGCCGATGAACGCGAACGCGCTGAAGAGCGCGAGCGCCGCCGTGCCGAGGCTGAGGCCAAGGAGCGCGAAGATCGCGAGCGCGAAGAGAAAGCTCGCGCCAAGGCCGAGGAAGAAGAGCGCAAGCGGGTCAAGGCCGAAGAGACCGCCCGCCGTGCCGCAACCCCGAAAGGCGATGCGGAGGTTGTCGGCGACGGCGCCCGAGCACCCTCGGCTCCGCGCAAGCCCGACCGCGAGCGTGAAGCCCGTGAAAAGGCCGTCAAGGTCAAGCCGGGTCGCGATGACGAAGGTCGCCGCGGCGGCAAGCTGACGCTGAATCAGGCACTCACCGGTGGTGAGGGCGGCCGTCAGCGGTCGATGGCTGCGATGAAGCGCAAGCAAGAGCGCGCCCGCCAGAAAGCCATGGGCGGGATGCAAGAGCGCGAGAAGATCGTGCGCGAAGTGCAGATTCCTGAAGCGATCATGGTATCCGAGCTGGCCAACCGTATGGCCGAGCGCGTGGCCGACGTTGTCAAAGCGCTGATGCAAAACGGCATTATGGCAACCCAGAACCAAGCGATCGACGCCGATACCGCCGAACTTATCGTCGAGGAATTCGGCCACCGCGTTTTGCGTGTGTCGGATGCCGACGTCGAACAGGTTATCGACAGTGTTGAGGACAAGGCCGAAGACCTGCAGCCGCGCCCACCGATCATCACCGTCATGGGCCACGTCGACCACGGCAAAACCTCGCTTCTCGACGCGATCCGCAAGACCAAGGTTGTTGCTGGCGAAGCCGGTGGCATCACCCAGCACATCGGCGCCTATCAGGTGACAACCGACAGCGGCCACGTCCTGTCGTTCCTCGACACGCCGGGCCACGCGGCCTTTACCTCGATGCGTGCCCGTGGCGCGCAGGTGACGGACATCGTGATTCTGGTGGTGGCAGCGGATGATGCGGTCATGCCGCAGACGGTCGAAGCCATCAACCACGCCAAGGCGGCGAAGGTTCCGATGATCGTTGCGATCAACAAGTGCGACAAACCCTCGGCCAACCCGCAGAAAGTTCGGACCGATCTTTTGAACTACGAAGTCGTGGTCGAAGAGATGGGCGGCGACGTTCAGACAGTTGAGGTTTCGGCGCTGACCGGCAAGGGCCTCGATACGCTTCTTGAAGCGATCGCGCTTCAGGCCGAGATCCTTGAACTCAAGGCCAACCCGAACCGCGCCGCTCAGGGCGCTGTGATCGAAGCTCAGCTCGATGTTGGCCGCGGCCCGGTTGCGACCGTTCTCGTGCAGCACGGCACCCTCAAGCAGGGCGACATCTTTGTCGTCGGCGAACAGTGGGGCAAGGTCCGTGCGCTGGTTGACGACAAGGGCGACCGCATCAAAGAGGCCGGCCCGTCTGTTCCGGTCGAGGTTCTTGGCCTCAACGGCACGCCCGAGGCGGGCGACGTTCTTAACGTCGTCGAGACCGAGGCGCAGGCCCGCGAGATCGCAACCTACCGCGAGAAAGCCGCCAAGGACAAACGTGCCGCCGCTGGCGCGGCAACGACGCTTGATCAGCTGATGGCCAAGCACAAAGCCGACCAAAGCGTGTCCGAACTCCCGATCGTGGTGAAAGCCGACGTTCAGGGTTCGTCCGAAGCTATCGTTCAGGCGATGGAGAAGATCGGCAACGACGAGGTGCGCGTGCGCGTGATCCACTCGGGCGTAGGCGCGATTACCGAAACCGATATCGGCCTTGCCGAAGCGTCGGGCTGTCCGGTCATCGGCTTCAACGTTCGTGCCAATGCTTCGGCGCGCAACAGCGCCAACCAGAAGGGCGTCGAGATTCGCTACTATTCGGTCATCTACGATCTTGTAGACGATGTGAAGAAAGCGGCGTCTGGCCTTCTGTCGGCCGAAGTGCGCGAAAAGTTCATCGGCTACGCGACGATCAAAGAGGTCTTCAAGGTCTCCAACGTTGGCAAGGTTGCCGGCTGTCTGGTTACCGAAGGCGTTGCCCGCCGTTCCGCCGGCGTGCGCCTCCTGCGCGACGACGTGGTTGTCCACGAAGGCACGCTCAAGACGCTCAAACGCTTCAAGGACGAGGTGGCCGAGGTTATCTCAGGCCAGGAATGTGGTATGGCCTTCGAGAACTACGACGATATTCGCCCCGGCGATGTCATCGAGATTTTCGAACGCGAAGAGATCGAGCGGACGCTCTGATAGACACAGAAAAGGCCAGCCGAGAGGCTGGCCTTTTTCTTTTCAGGCTCATTTCGTGTTGTCAGGCGGCCTTGTTGGCCGGCCGTCCCTCATAGGTTTTGTCATCGACGCGGATTACAATGTTACCGTTGTCGAGTTGACGAACGAATTGGCCCTGAATAGCAACACATGTGCCAATAATAATGGTTCGCAGCATACAACTTCCCCCAAAGCAGCATCTGACGTATGGGAAACCTTACCAAAAATCGGAAACAATAGCCACGAAAATTGGAAATCGTATCCGTTTCCCCAAAGATCAGAGCCAATCCCGGAGGATCGGGATCAGTGGGATATCTGCTGGCGGCATGGCGAAATTCTTAAGGTCTTGAGCCTTCACCCATTTCAGCGCCTGCCCCTCTTTCGAATGCGGGGTGCCATTCCAGCGGCGGCAGGCGAAGAGCGGCATCAGCAGGTGAAAATCCTCGTAGGCGTGGCTCGCAAAGGTGAGCGGAGCAAGGCAAGACGACCACGTGTCGATGCCCAATTCCTCATGCAATTCGCGAATCAGAGCTTGTTCCGGGGTCTCGCCTGCCTCGACCTTGCCGCCCGGAAATTCCCATAGGCCAGCCATGGATTTCCCTTCGGGCCGTTGGCCCAGAAGGACGCGCCCATCGGGATCGATGAGCGCGACAGCGGAGACAAGAACGACCTTTTTCGTCACGAGCGATAGTCGGCGTTGATGTCGATGTAGCCGTGGGTGAGATCGCAGGTCCAGACCTTGGCTTTGCCAGCGCCAATCCCCAGATCGACGCCGATCACCAACTCCTGCTGCTTCATATAGGCGCTGGTGGCGTCTTCTGAGTAGTTTGGTGCGCGCCAGCCGTTTTCGGCAACGACGATATCGCCAAAGCGGATCGACAGACGATCGCGATCAGCCATCGCGCCGGATTTGCCGACAGCCATGACGATGCGGCCCCAGTTGGCGTCTTCACCGGCGATGGCGGTTTTCACCAAGGGCGAGTTGGCGATGGCGAGACCGACGGTCTTGGCATCGGCATCATTGGCCGCGCCACTGACCTGCACCTCGACAAACTTGGTCGCGCCTTCGCCATCGCGCACGACGAGAAGCGCGAGGTCGAGCATCACCTGTTCAAGCGCCGCGGCGAAAGCGGCGCTGTTGGTGGCATCGGCGCCGGATGCGCCGGTTGCCCCGATGATCACAGTGTCAGAGGTCGACGTGTCACTATCTACGGTGATGCAGTTGAAGGTGCGGTCGGCAAAAGCCGAGACCATCGCCTGCAAGGGCGCGTGGCCGATTTTGGCATCGGTAAAGATATAGACGAGCATCGTCGCCATATCTGGCGCGATCATCCCCGAGCCTTTGGCGATGCCCGAGATGGTCACTGGCGTGCCATCCACATCGACCACGGCGAACGATCCCTTGGGGAAAGTGTCGGTCGTCATGATCGCCTTGGCAGCGGCGCCAATGCCGTCGTCCGAGAGGTTGGAGCCCAGCTCATTCAGCTTGTCGATGATCCGGTCATGCGGCAGGGGCTCGCCGATCACGCCGGTTGACGAGGTGAAGATGCGCGCCGGGTCGATCCCATAAGCCTCGCCCGCCGCCTTGGTGATCGCCTCGACCGAGGCGATGCCGTTGCGGCCGGTGAAGGCGTTGGAATTGCCCGAATTCACAAGGATTGCTGCTTTACCCGCAGCGGAGCCACCGGTCTTGGCCTGACAGTCTAAGACTGCGGCAGAACGCGTTGCCGATTTGGTATAGACCCCCGCGATCGTGCTGCCTTCGGCCAGCTCGGCGAGCATGACGTCAGTGCGGCCCTTGTATTTGATCCCAGCGGCGGCAGTAGCGAACCTGACCCCAGCGACCTTGGGAAGAGCGGGGAACGAGGCAGGGGCGAGAGGGGAGACTGACGGCATCTGGGATTACTCCGACAAAAGATCGACGTTTTTGAGGATGGCGGGATCGAACACGCCGGGTTCGGGGCGGGTGATGGCTGCGCTGGCGGTGAGGTCTTCCAATGCCTTGGCAATCGCCTCCTGCTGAATCTGCGCGGACAGTTCGTCGCGAACCTGATCAAGCGTCGGCGCCTCTTTCTGGCGTTTGTCGTTGAGCTTGATGACGTGCCAGCCAAACTGGGTCTGAACCGGCGCGGAAATCTGCCCGACCTCGAGCGCGATAACAGCCGCCTCAAAATCGGGGACCATCATCCCAACGCCAAACCACCCAAGATCGCCGCCATTCGGGCCGCTGGGCCCCGTGGAAATTTCTTTGGCGGTTTCGGCAAAGTCCGCGCCGGCCTCAAGCCGCGCGACAACTGCCTGCGCCTCTTCCAGCGTCTCAACGAGGATATGCGCGGCGCTGTACTCTTCGTCTGGTGTGGCAGTGGCAAAGCGCGCGTTATAGGCCGCTTGAAGGGCCTCTTCAGTGATTGCCTGATTGGTCAGCCGGTCGATCACCTCGGCCGCCATGAGCGACCGTTTCTGCGTGTTCAGAAGAATGGCAATCTGGCTGGTCGGCTCGGTCAGCTGGCTGGCGAGAAGTTCTTGCTGAACAAGCTGATCAAGGACCCCTTCCCAGAGAATATCGTCGGGCAATTGCTGATACTGTGCAGGAAGTTGGGCACGGGTGACAATCATTTCGCCAAGCGTAATCTCGGTTCCGTTCACCACGGCGACCACGGTGTCGCGCTTTGCGTCTTCGGCGCGAGCGGCGCCAACCGTGAAAGTGATAAGCCCGGCCGCCAGTATTGTAGCAGATTTCAGCACGTTTTTCCCCTCAGACCGCCCGCTTGAGCCGCGTAGCGTTGACACTCAATAGCCCGCCCCTTACATCCCTTTAAGGCTCCGAGGGGGCCACACAGACCCCTGTTTAGGCCTTAGGCCCGGGGCCGACAAGCGACCTCCTCATTCAATGGCAACAACTGGCCCGGTAGAGCGGGCGCGGAGAGAATATGTTGGGCATCGGCACGCTCGCCAAAAAGGTCTTTGGCACCCCGAACGACCGCAAGATCAAGGCGACCCGCCCGATCATCGACAAGATCAACGCGCTCGAACCCGAGTTTCAGGCGCTGAGCGACGAGGGCCTCAAGGACAAGACCCGCGAACTGGCCGAACGCGCCAAGGGCGGCGAGCCGCTCGACAAGCTTTTGCCCGAGGCCTTTGCCAACTGCCGCGAAGGCGCGCGCCGTGCGCTGGGATTGCGCGCTTTTGATGTTCAGCTGATGGGCGGAATGTTCCTGCACGACGGCAACATTTCCGAGATGAAGACCGGCGAGGGCAAGACCCTTGTCGCCACCTTCCCGGCCTATCTGAATGCCCTCACCGGCAAGGGCGTCCATATCGTCACCGTGAACGATTACCTCGCCCGCCGCGACGCGGAATGGATGGGCAAGGTTTTTGCCGCGCTCGGGATGACCACTGGCGTCGTCTATCCGCAGCAGCCCGAGGCCGAGAAAAAAGCTGCCTATGGCTGTGACGTGACCTATGCCACGAACAACGAGCTTGGCTTTGATTATCTGCGCGACAATATGAAGTCTGAACTCGCGCAGATGAACCAGCGCGAGCATCACTTTGCCATCGTCGACGAGGTCGACTCGATCCTTGTCGACGAGGCCCGCACGCCGCTCATCATTTCCGGCCCCGCGCAGGACCGCAGCGAGCTTTATAAGACGATCGACAAGATAATTCCGCTCCTTCAGGACAACCACTTCACGCTCGACGAGAAGACCCGCAACGTTACCTATACCGACGAGGGCAACGATTTCCTCGAAGAGGCGCTGTCGGCTCAGGGTATCCTGCCCGAGGGGCAGACCCTCTATGATCCCGAAAGCACGACCATTGTGCACCACGTCAATCAGGGCCTGCGCGCGCACAAGCTGTTCCAGAAGGACAAGGACTATATCGTCCGCGATGGCCAGGTTGTTCTGATCGACGAATTCACCGGCCGGATGATGG
>JBFEXG010000053.1:0-11211 GCA_041546005.1 Paracoccaceae bacterium | reverse complement strand
TCGTCAAAGCCTGCAACATCCACGCCGCGGCCCTTTTCGCGCAGCGCGTCTTGGGTGAGGTCGAGCGGGAAGCCGTAGGGATCGTAAAGCTTGAAGGCAGTGGCGCCGGGAAGGTCGCTGTCTTCGGGGAGCACTGCCAACTCGTCGTCGAGAAGGCGTAGGCCACGGTCGAGCGTTTGCTTGAAGCGGGTCTCTTCGGCCTTCAGCGTCTCTTCAATCAGGGCCTTGGCGCGGCCAAGCTCCGGATAGGCGGCGCCCATTTGCTTGACGAGTTCAGGCACAAGGCGGTGCATGACCGGATCCTTGGCGCCGAGCATATGCGCATGCCGCATGGCGCGGCGCATGATCCGACGCAGCACATATCCGCGGCCATCGTTCGACGGCATGACGCCATCGGCGATGAGGAAGGAGGTCGAGCGCAGGTGGTCGGCGATCACGCGGTGGTGGATCTTGCCGGGGCCGTCGGGATCGGCGCTGGTCGCATGGGCCGAAGCCTCGATCAGGGCGCGCATCAGGTCGGTGTCGTAGTTGTCATGCTTTCCCTGCAGGAGCGCACCGATGCGCTCAAGGCCCATACCTGTGTCGATCGACTGCATCTCGAGCGGCTTCATCGAGCCATCCTCGAACTGCTCGTTCTGCATGAACACGTTGTTCCAGATCTCGATGAACCGGTCGCCATCTTCCTCGGCCGAGCCCGGAGGGCCGCCCCAGATGTGATCGCCGTGATCGTAGAAAATCTCGGTGCAGGGGCCACAGGGGCCGGTCGGGCCCATGCGCCAGAAGTTGTCGTCGGTCGGAATGCGGATAATCCGGTCATCCGACAGGCCCGAGATCTTCTTCCAGAAATTCGCGGCCTCATCGTCGGTGTGATAGACGGTGACAAGGAGCTTGCTCTTGTCGAGGCCGAAGTCCTTGGTCAGCAATTCCCACGCAAAACCAATCGCTTGCTCTTTGAAATAGTCTCCAAAGGAGAAGTTGCCGAGCATCTCGAAGAACGTGTGGTGACGCGCGGTATAGCCCACATTATCGAGGTCGTTGTGCTTGCCGCCGGCGCGCACGCATTTTTGCGCGGTGGTTGCGCGGGAATAGTCGCGAGTTTCAAGCCCAAGGAAGAGGTTCTTGAACTGAACCATCCCCGAGTTCGCAAACATCAGCGTCGGATCATTGCGAGGGACGAGCGGGCTCGAGGCGACAACCTCATGCCCGTTGCGACGGAAATAGTCGAGAAAGGTCGAGCGGATATCGGCAAGGCTTGTCATGGGGTCTTTGGTCCAGAAAACAAAGGGCTTTGCCCCGTTTAGCCCCATGCTCTTGTGCTGTCCACAGGGACCGAGAGCCGCAGGGGACAATCAGCTTGCATCAAAGGCTTTGAAGACGATCCGCCAGCGATCGTCAGAGTGCAGAAGCGTGATTGTCTCACGGAATATCCGGCCCTGCCAGGGGCTGCTGATCCGCGCGACAGCGATTCTGCCGCGAATTTCCAGTGCCTCAAGGGTCCAGTCCGGAACGATACCGCCGACATTTCTTTTGGCCGCCGCCAAGGCATCGTCGCGCGTCATCCAGACTTCCGCACCTTCGAACTGCCCACCGGTGCGAAACTCGGGATGAAGGACCGCCGCCAGCCTGTCACTATCGCCCCCGTTCGCGGCCTCGATATAGGCGCGGAGAGATTTGACAATCTCGTCTTTCTCTTTTGGCATCTACCCCCCTTATCCCCCGGCAGGTTGTCCGTCTCTCGCGATCGTCAGCGTTGCACCGATGCGACCCAAAAGAAAACGCGGCCCCTTTTGGAGCCGCGTTCATACTTGCACGGATCGGCGCAAGCGCCAAACCAGCCTACATGTCGATCACGTCTTCGCCGCTCTCATCGTCGCCCGACGAGCCGAAATCGAGACCGTGGCTGGCGCGGATCTTGTCTTCAATCTCATTGGCCATCTCGGGATGTTCCTTGAGGAAAGTCTTGGCATTCTCGCGGCCCTGACCGATGCGTTCGTCTCCGTAAGAGAACCACGCGCCCGATTTCTCGACGACCCCGGCCTTGACGCCCAGATCGAGAAGCTCGCCGGTCTTGGAGATGCCTTCGCCATACATGATGTCGAACTCGACCTGCTTGAAGGGCGGCGCCACCTTGTTCTTGACCACCTTCACACGGGTTGTGTTGCCGACGACCTCGTCCCGATCCTTGATCGCGCCGATGCGGCGGATATCGAGACGGACCGAGGCGTAAAACTTGAGCGCATTGCCGCCCGTCGTCGTCTCGGGGCTGCCGAACATCACGCCGATCTTCATGCGGATCTGGTTGATGAAGATCACCATACAGCCCGACCGGCTGATCGAGCCGGTGAGCTTGCGCATGGCCTGGCTCATCAGGCGGGCATGAACGCCAACGCTCGAATCGCCCATATCGCCCTCAAGCTCGGATTTCGGGGTAAGTGCGGCGACCGAGTCGACCACCACCAGGCTCACCGCGCCCGACCGCACCAGCGTATCGACGATTTCAAGCGCCTGCTCGCCGGTGTCAGGCTGGGAAATCAGAAGTTCGTCGAGATTGACGCCAAGCTTCTTGGCATATTGCGGATCAAGCGCGTGTTCGGCGTCGACAAAGGCGCAAACGCCGCCCTTCTTCTGCTCTTCCGCAATCGCATGGAGCGTGAGCGTGGTCTTGCCCGACGATTCAGGACCATAGACCTCGATGATCCGGCCCTTCGGCAAACCGCCGATGCCAAGCGCGATATCAAGGCCGAGCGAGCCGGTCGATGTGCTCTCGATATCAGCGAGCTTGTTCTCGCCGCCGAGCCTCATAATCGAGCCCTTGCCAAACTGCCGCTCGATCTGGGCGAGCGCCGAGTCCAGCGCCTTTTGTTTCTCCGCCGTCCGCTTGTCGTTCATGTCGAAAATTTCTGCCATTGCCATTCTTGCCATCCTTATTCCACACCCTGTTGCGGGCGGCAATTGCTGCTGATGTTCGCCTCTTGTTCTCATGGTTTATGAGATCAAAACAAGAACATTGCAAGCGATATTTCCGCAAACCCACTGTTGCGCCAACGTGGTTAAAAGATAGTTTACATCCACAGGCAGGACCGAACCGGAGGCAAGATGCTGGTATTCTGGAAAGAGCGGCTGGTTTTTCTGGCCGTGCCGAAAACCGGCACCACAGCCATTGAAGGTGCCCTCGCACCCAAAGCGGCCCTCGTCTTCCGCGATCCACCGATTCTCAAACACACGCCGCTTTATCGCTATCGACGGCTGGTCGAGCCCTTCTTGATGAAGGCCGGCGAGATTGAGCTCGAGACCCTCGCCGTGATCCGGCACCCGGTCGATTGGCTTGGAAGTTGGTACCGGTATCGCCACCGCGACGATCTGGTTGGCCACCCAAACTCGACCCGAAATGTCAGCTTCGACGAGTTCGTGATCGAGTACACCAAAGGCAAGCCCGCCTCCTATGCCGATGTCGGAAGCCAGGCCAAATTCCTCACCTCGGGCGGCGATGACAAGGCCGGGATCGACCATCTCTTTCAATATGAGCAACAGCCAAGGATGCTGACTTTCTTCGAGGATAGGTTTGGCGAACCCGTGGCCCTCAAACGTCTCAATGTCTCGCTGCCGATGGCTTTGGCGCTGAAACCCGAGACCCTCGCGCGGTTGGAAAAGAAGCGCCCCGAAGAATTCGAAGCCTGGGAAAGGGCCGGCCGCTAGGCGGCGCTTGTTCGCACTTCAATCACACAGGCCGCTAGGATCGTCGCGCCCCCAATCCATTGCATCGTCGAGAGCGTCTCCTCAGGCAGAAGGATCGAGGCGCTGAGGATTGCCACCATCACTTCCGACATCATCAGGATCCCGCCGCGTCCGGGATAAACGATGCGCGAGGCCCAGAAGATGACGAAGATCGACGGCAGCAAAACCAGCGCCGAGCCTGCAAAGGTCAAAACCAGCGTTTCCCGAAGCATTTCGGCTGTGGGGGCGGCGTAGGGCGACGCCCATTGGCCGATCGCCGCACAAAAGACCACCGCGAGCAGAAACTGCATCATGCTGGTCGTCGCGACAGGCGCTTCGGGCCAGCGCTTCATTCCCGCAGCACCCAAGCCCCAAAGCATCCCCGCCAGCAGGGCAAAAAGATCACCGTAGTTGAGCGGCTCCGACGCGCCGCTTGCGCCGCTGAGCATCAGCCAAAGGCCCAAAAGCCCCCCGCCGATGGCAAGGTAGCGCCCAGCCGTCAACCGCTCACCCAGCCAGATCCAGCCGATCAACGTTGCCCAGATCGGGGTGAGATAGAACAGAAGTGTCGCGCGGATCACCGACGAAAACACCATCGAGGAGGCATAAAGGCCAAGGCCGATCCCAGTGGCCGCGCCGATAAAAAGGACCTTGCGCAACTCGCGCCATTCGGTCCGGCGGAACCAAAGGACATAAGGGATCAAAAGTGCGGCAGGAAAGAAATTGAACCACGCCACCGTCCAAGTGCCGTGGATGCCAACCTTCTCCATCTCGCGCAGCGGAAACCAATAAAGCCCCCAAGCCGAAGCCGCGAGGAATAGCGCGAGCGAGGCGCCATTTTCGCGGCCCATCCTAATCACGCTTGGCCCCGCTCCAGTCCTGCGGCGCATAGATGTCGGCCGAGGCCGCGCACTCGGCCGCGTACCAGCTTTTCACATCGGTGAGGGTCATGCTGCCGCCGAGATAGCTGTCGATGATCGCCTGCATTCGCTCTTTGCCGAAAGACGGATAATGTCCGGCATGGAAGGTCTCGGCGCCAAGGCCCGCGATCCGCGTGAGGGTTTGGCGGTAGGTCTCTTTTTGGGAATGATAGAGGTTGTCCAGAAGTTCCCCGTCATACAGCGCATCACCCGAAAAGAGGGTTTTTGACTTCACATCCCAAAGGCCGATCGACCCCGGTGAATGCCCCGGCAGGTGCAGAATCTGATAGGCCGCATCGCCAAGATCCAGCACATCGCCCTCGTCGAGATAGCCGGTTAAAGGCGCGGGGGTGACGTGGAAATGCTCGGGCAGGAAACCCGGATGCTGGCGGGGATCAATCACCTCGATCTCGGCCCACGCGCCGGAATAGACGACATCAGGGTTGTTCGGATCGGCGAGGATGTGCGCTTCGGCAGGGTGCCCGAGGCGGCAATCAAACTCGTGAAGGCCAGCAGAATGATCGAAATGGCAATGGGTGACGACGGCTTTGAGCGGCCTGTCACTTTCGCGCAGAACCCAGTCTTTCAGCGGGCTTAGCCCCATTCCCGTATCGATCACCAGATCGAAGTCGCGCCCGCGAACGTGCCAGATGTTACAGCGCAGGAAATTGGCGACACCGGTTTCCTGAATGAGGCTGATCCGGTCGTTGAGGCGCAGGGTGGTGAAAGGCATGGGCCCTACCAATCCGCGCCAGCGTTGATTTGAATGTCGACGTTGGTCAGGCCCAGCGAGGCATCCGTGCAAAAGAAGCCGATGAGATTTGCGATTTCCTCAGGCTGCACGAGCCGCCCCTGCGGGTTCGAGTGGGTCAGCCGCTCTCGAGCGGCCTCGGGCGTGATCCCCTTGTCCTTGGCGATCCGACCCACGGCATTGTCCATCATCGGTGTTTCAACCCAAGTGGGCGAGACAGAGATACAGTTGATTCCATGCGGCGCGCCTTCGACGGCGGCCGACTTCGACAGGCCGATAACCCCCGCCTTCGAGGCACAATAGGCCGAATACCCCGCCGCCCCCTTGGTGCCAGCTGTCGAGGATACATTGGCGATCCGGCCCCAGCCGGCCTCAACCATGTCGCCCCAGACGGCGCGGATCATCCGGAAAGGGCCATTGAGATTGATCTAGATCTGGTCGAGCCAGTCTGGGTCTGAATGGCTTGAAAAGAACGCCTCGCGATAGATGCCGGCGGCGTTCACTAGGATCGTCGGTGGGCCGAAGTGATGCCGCACAATGGTCGTGAAAGCATCGACCGAAGGCTGCGAGGCCACATCGAGACGGCTGATATGCGCCTCTTTGCCGAGAAGGGCTCGGGCTTTTTCGATGGCATGGACGTTGTCCGCCTGCCGCGAGCCGATGGCGACGTGATGCCCCTGATCGGCAAGCGCTTTTGCGGCTGCGAGACCAATGCCGGTAAGGCCCCCGGTGACGATGGCAACGCGCCGCGTCTGGCTTGCCCCCTGCCCCATCTCAACTTCTCGACTGCATGGCCCGGATGATCATCGTCCGGTCAATCTCGCCAACGATGGTGCCATCAGGATCGGCGACCGGAACCGGCGTATCGCTTTCGGCCACTCGGTCGATCAACTTTTCGATCTTGGCGCTAGACCTGACCGGATCGCCCTTGGCCTTGGCGCTGGCGGGACGCATGATCTTGCCTGCCGAGAGAACCTTGTAGCGCGGCACATCCTCGGTGAAATCGCTCACATATTTGTTCACCGGATCGGCGACGATCTCTTCGGCCGTGCCGATTTGGCTTATCTCGCCATCCTTCATGATGGCGATGTGGTCGCCCATCTTGATGGCTTCAAGGAAGTCGTGGGTAATAAACACCATCGTTTTCTGAAGCTTGGCCTGAAGGCTCAGAAGCTCGTCCTGCATCTCGCGCCGGATCAGTGGGTCGAGCGCAGAGAAGGGCTCGTCAAAGATCAGGATCTCGGGATCCACAGCCATAGCGCGTGCGAGACCCACCCGCTGCTGCATCCCGCCCGACAGTTCGCGCGGATAGCGATTTTCCCAACCCTTCAGCCCGACAAGCTCCAAGACCTCCATCGCCTTGGCTGTCCGTTCAGCTTTTTTTACACCCTGCACTTCGAGGCCGTAGGAGATGTTGTCGATCACCTTCCGGTGGGGAAAGAGGCCAAAGTGCTGAAACACCATCGACATCTTGTGCCGGCGCAACTCACGCAGGTCGGTCTTGTTCATCGCGGTCACATCCTGACCATCGATCAGAACTTGCCCACCGGTCGGTTCAATCAGACGCGAAATACACCGCACCAGCGTCGACTTGCCCGAGCCCGAAAGGCCCATGACCACGAAACATTCGCCTTTGCGGATATCGAAGGAAACATCCTTCACAGCAACAACATGGCCGGTTTCGGCCTGAACCTGAGCCCGGGTTTTCGCTGGGTCAATGTCGGCCAGAACTTGTTTTGCGTGGGGGCCAAACACTTTCCACACATTCCGACAGGAAATCTTGGTCGTAGCAGTCATCGCCTCTAGGTCTTTCTCGATCCGTTCCCGGCTATACTGTTGCGCAGACTTCGCCAGTAGCAAGGAGAAATTATTAAAAAAATAGCTTTACCCCTCCCCCCAATTCCGAGAAAGTCTCTTAAAGAATTGGCCCGGAACCCATAATGTCTGCCCAGCCCACACTGTCATTTGTCAAAAAAAATATAACATCCAGCAGGATACTGCTGAATGGTGGCTGGTTTGCTTTGGCGTCGCTCGTAATATCGGTTGCGGTTTGGGCCGTTGCTCATGACAAATTTGCATTTCCTAAATCGATTTCCGACCACTTCCACTTCGCCGACTGGATCAATCAAGCGGAGGACTGGCTTGAGGCCAACTTCCGCTGGCTGACGCGCGCCATCGCCGACTACATCCGTGTCGCATTGGAATCAGTCGAGGTCTTTCTCTGGGACGCCCCTTGGCCGGCCGTCGTTGCGGCTCTGGCAATTCCCGCACTTGTCTATGGCGGCCTTGGACTGGGTCTCTTCACCGTGATCGGCGTTCTCTTCTGGGCCGCCGTCAACATGTGGGACAGCGCGATGTCGACGATGGCGTTGATGCTGGTCTCAGTAGCGATTTCTGTCGTTCTCGGGGTCGCAGTCGGGGTCTGGAGCTCGCAAAGCGACCGCGCCGAAGCGGCGATAAAGCCAATCCTCGACACGATGCAAACGATGCCGTCTTTCGTGTATCTGATCCCGGCGATCTTCTTCTTCGGCATCGGCGGCCCCTCGGCGGCGCTCGCGATCGTGATCTACGCGATGCCGCCCGCCGTGCGCCTCACGAGCCTCGGCATCCGGCAGGTCTCGGAGAATAGCGTCGAGGCGGCGCGGTCTTTCGGGTCGACCCGCTGGCAGCTTCTCTTCAAGGTGCAACTGCCGCAGGCGCTCCCGTCGATCATGATGGGCATCAACCAGACGATCATGATGGCGCTGGGCCTTGCGGTTCTGGCGACCTTCATCGGTGCTGGCGGCCTCGGCGAAGAAGTCTGGAAAGCGCTGCAGCGGCTCAAGGTCGGCTGGTCGCTCGAAGGCGGTCTTTCGATCGTCTTCATGGCGATCATCTTCGATCGCCTCTCGCTTGCCATGAGCGCGCAGAACCACGGCGGCAGGATCGTCGACCCCTCGCAGATGACCTTCCGGCTTTTGCCGCAGCGCTGGCTGCACTGGCAACCGGCGCGGATCATTGAGACCGGCATCAACGCTATTTGGGACGTGGTTGCCTTTGCGTCTCGCGCTCTTACCCGCGCGATTGCGGGCGGGCTTGGCGCGATTGTCGGGCTCGCAGGTGCGGACCGTGGGGCCAGCCTCAAACTCTGGCTCAAAGAGCGGCCCGGCCTTGTCACCGGCCTTTTCATCGTTCTTGCCATCTATGCTTGGGATGCGTGGGTATCACCCATCCCCAACTATCCGCGCGACTGGCGGATTTCGCTGCGCGGACCTGTGGATGATGCCGTGAAATGGCTGGCCGTCGAGCCAACCTTCATCGCCTTCACCAAGGGCTTTAAAGCGATCATCTATCTCTACGCGCTGAACCCGCTGGACAAGTTTTTCGTCGGCCTGCCGTGGTGGTATGTGATGATCGCATTCTTCTTTATCTGCTGGCGCTCGGCGAGCCTTAGCTTCGCCATCGTCGTCGTAGCATCCCTTGCCTTTACCGGCCTTGCGGGCCTGTGGGACATCACCATGTACACTCTCGGGGCGACCATCGCCTCAGTGGCGATATCGGTGATCATCGGTGTGCCCTTGGGGATCGCGGCGGCCTATAGCCGCTCACTTGATATGATCCTTCGCCCGATCCTCGACGCGATGCAGACGATGCCCACGTTCGTCTATCTAATCCCTGTCTTGATGTTCTTTGGCGGCAATCCGGTCACGGCGGTGATCGCCACGGTGATCTACGCCCTGCCCCCGGTCATCCGTATGACCATCCTCGGCCTGCGGCAGCTTCCCGAAGAGATCAACGAAGTGTCAGATGCGTTCGGTTCAAGCAAGCTTCAGGCGCTGGTCAAGGTGCGCTTGCCGATGGCGTCGCCCTCGATCATGCTGGGCGTCAATCAATCGGTCGTCATGGCCTTCGCCATGCAAGTGATCACGCCGCTTGTCGCGGGCCTTGGCCTCGGCAAGGAGGTTTTCCACGCGATGAACGTGGCCGATACCGGCCGGGGCGTTGTTGCAGGATCGGGCATCGTGCTTTTGGCAATTGTGCTCGACCGGCTCACGCAGGCTTGGACGAAGAACCAAAGGATTGCGTTGGGGCTATAGATGGAAAGGCTTGCCTTTTGGGCAGGCAGACGCAGGATCGGAAATGGAAAAGATTGGTTTGTCACTCAGACGGCAAACAAAGACCCGATGAAGTACCAAAGAAAGATAACAGGGAGACCCAAATGACCAAACTCACACAAATCAAGGCAGGTGCCGTTGCGCTTGGCCTGTCGGCGGCCGCAGCGCTGCCAGCGCAGGCTGATGTGTTCAACGTGCCCGATGCCGACTGGACCGGTGGCCTTGTAACCTGCCGCATCCTGACAACCATCATGGAAGAAGAGATGGGCCACAAGGTCCGCCATATCACCATGCCAAGCGGCGCCGGCGTGTACGAAGGCCTCCGCTCGGGCGACCTCGATTTCGCCTGCGAGGGCTGGCCATCCTATTCCTCGTCGAAAGAGGAATATATCAGCGAATACGGCGGTGACGGTTCGGTCATCAAATTTGGCGATGTTGGCGTCGTCGGTGCCTCGTCCTACTATGTGCCGCGCTACTTGGTGGAAGGCCCCGATGCCCCGGCGCCCGACCTCAAGACGCTGCAGGATCTCAACAACTACGTTGATCTCTTCAAGGCGCTCGAGACCGGCGACAAAGGCCGCATCCTCGGCTGCCCCGTCGCGGCTTGGGAATGCGACGACACCAAGCGCATGGAAATGCTGGGCGTGAACTTCATGGCCGTCGAGCTTGGTTCGGAGACTGCGCATTGGGCCGAGCTTCAGGCCGCCTATGCCCGCCAAGAGCCGATCGTCGCCTATGCCTGGGAACCACACTGGATCCACGCCGAGCTTGATCTGGTGCCTCTCGAGCTTCCGCCCTACAGCGACGAAGCCTGGCCGGCGACCGGTTGGCCCGAGGACGTGACCTATAACTACGGTCGTCCCGGTATGCTGACCGAACATCCCGATGTTGCGGCCCTGATCGCCAACTCGAACCTGACCAACGCCATGCAGGCCACGATGATCCATGCGATCGACGTGGAAGGCCGGGATGTCGACGAAGTTGTCGCCGAATGGATCGAGAACAACGAAGATATCTGGCGCGCTTGGCTGCCGAACTGATAGAGCTGGGATGACTGCACTGCGGGCCCCCGGATCGTCGGGGGCCCGCTTTCTTTGAGGTGACCTTTTGGACCTTTTTGAACGAAAAAGCTTTCACTATGCGCTTCTTGCGGCGACAGGCGTTGCCTGGGGCTTTACCCACCCCCTGACAAAGCTTGCGGTCTCAACAGGATATGGCGCCCTCGGCATCATGTTCTGGCAGCTGGTGATTGTCGGGGTCATCTCGGGTATTTCTTTGATCTTGCGTGGCCGCCGCCCGCCACTGCACCGCAATGCCCTGATCCTCTATGCGGTGATCGCCCTTCTGGGGACGATCCTGCCCGATTTTCTGATCTATACCGCTGCTGTTCATATTCCTGCCGGCATCCTCGCGATCCTCATGGCGATCTCGCCCATGATCTCCCTCCCGATCGCGCTTGCCCTCAAAATCGAGCGGTTCTCATTCCGTCGGGTCTTGGGCGCCCTCGTCGGGCTTGTTGCAGTCGTCCTGATGATTGGCCCCGAGGGGAGCCTTGGGGGCCAAAACGAGGTTCTTTGGTCGCTGGTCGTTTTGTCCGCAGTCATCTTCTACGCGACCCAAGGCAACTTCATCAGCTGGTTTGGCCAAACCGATGTCGGGGCGATGCGGATGCTCTTCGGATCAACACTGGCGGCTATGGTCGTGATCGGACCGGCAGTCTTCGCCAGCGGCC
>JBFEXG010000203.1:0-4683 GCA_041546005.1 Paracoccaceae bacterium | reverse complement strand
CGAGGTTGGCAGAAGCCTCAGCCACACCATCGCGCGGGGGCCCCTCGGCGGTTCGCTTGGGCATGCGGTCGGCGAAAACTCAGACGGCGACAGTCAAAAAGCCCTTGATGTTATGGCCGACGAGGCCTTTGCCGAAGCGCTTAGCAAGACGTCTGTTCGCTGGTACGCCTCGGAGGAACAAGACAGCGTCGTCGAACTCAATCCTGATGGCCGCTACGCTCTCGCGATTGATCCGCTTGACGGCTCGTCCAACATCGACGTCAACGTCTCGATCGGCACGATCTTTTCGATCTTCGAAGCCAAAGACGGGGCAAACGAAAGCTTCCTGCGCCCTGCCTCCGAACAGGTGGCGGCAGGCTATATCATCTACGGGCCGCAAACGGCGCTTGTGGTGACCTTTGGGGATGGGGTTCTGCACTATGTGCTGGATCCCGAGACCAACCAGTTTCTCTTCGTTCGAGGCGGGGTTGAGATCCCGGCGAACTCTTCGGAATTCGCCATCAACGCCTCAAACTATCGGCACTGGTCCAAGCCGATCCGGGCCTATATCGACGATTGCCTTGCTGGGAGCACTGGCCCGCGGGCCAAGAATTTCAATATGCGTTGGGTGGCATCGCTCGTCGCTGAAACCCACCGGATCATAAGCCGCGGCGGCATCTTCCTTTATCCCGCCGACGAGCGGGAAGGCTATCAGCGAGGCCGCCTGCGGATGGTCTATGAATGCGCGCCCATTGCGTTCCTGATCGAACAGGCCGGCGGCAAGGCAACCAACGGAACTGACCGTATTCTCGCCCAAACCGCATCCGAGCTTCACGCCCGCACGCCCTTCATTTTTGGCACCTCCGTCAAGGTTGACCGCGTGAGCGCCTATCACGATCTGCCCGACGAAGAGGTCAGCGCCCTTTTCGGCAATCGCGGCCTGTTCCGCGCCTGAACCGAGGAATGACGACATGAGCAAGAAACACCCCATCATCTCGGTCACGGGCTCTTCCGGCGCAGGAACGTCCACGGTCAAGACGACATTCGACCAGATCTTCCGCCGCGAGGGCTTTACCTCGGTCTCGATCGAGGGCGACGCTTTCCACCGCTATGATCGCGCCGCGATGAAGGACGAGCTGAACAAGCGCAAAGCTTCAGGCGATCAGACCTTCAGCCACTTCTCCTATGAGGCCAACGAGCTTGGCAAACTCGAGGAAGTGTTCCGCACCTATGCCGAGACCGGTCGGGGCGAGACCCGTCATTATGTCCACGACGATGTGGAAGCGGCGAAATACGGCTCGGCCCCCGGCACCTTCACCGAGTGGGCGCCTTTTGCGGAAGGCTCCGACATTCTCTTCTACGAAGGCCTGCATGGCGCGGTGAGGAACGGTGAGGTCAACCTCGCCGCTCTGGCCGACCTCAAGATCGGCGTCGTGCCGGTTGTCAACCTCGAGTGGATTCAGAAGATCCACCGCGACAAGGCCCAGCGCGGCTATTCGACCGAGGCGGTCACCGATGTGATCCTACGCCGAATGCACGCCTATGTGCACTGCATCACGCCGCAATTCACCGAGACCGACATCAACTTCCAGCGTGTACCGGTGGTCGATACCTCGAACCCCTTCATCGCCCGCTGGATCCCGACCGCCGACGAAAGCCTTGTCGTAATCCGGTTCAAGAACCCGCGAGGGATCGACTTCCCCTATCTGACCCAGATGATCCAGGGCAGCTGGATGAGCCGTGCCAACTCGATCGTCATTCCGGGCGGCAAGATGGACCTCGCGATGCAGCTCATCTTCACCCCGATGATCCACCGGCTCGTGCACGAGTCGCGGCGCGCCTGAGGAGAATGCCATGAACACCCACGCGCCTGTCTCGGCAGCTTTGGAAGACAAGATGGCGACCGCGATCCGCGTTTTGGCGATGGACGCGGTGCAGGCCGCGAACTCGGGCCACCCCGGTGCGCCGATGGGCCTCGCGGATGTGGCGACGGTTCTCTTCAACCGCTTCATCACCATTGACCCATCGGACGACAAATGGCCCGACCGCGACCGGTTCGTGATGTCGGCCGGTCATGGATCGATGCTGGTTTATGCGATCCATCACCTGCTCGGCTACGACGACATGGGGATCGACCAGATTCGCGCCTTCCGCCAGCTTGGCTCGCGCACCGCAGGCCACCCCGAATATGGACATGCCAAGGGGATCGAGACGACAACCGGCCCCTTGGGGCAGGGGATTTCGACCTCGGTCGGCATGGCGCTGGCCGAGCGGATGCTCAACGCCCGCTTTGGCGATGATCTGGTGGATCACTATACCTACGTCCTCGCGGGCGACGGCTGCCTCATGGAAGGCATCAGCCACGAGGCGATCGACATGGCGGGCCACCTTGGCCTCGGGCATCTGATCGTCTTTTGGGATGACAACGGCATCACCATCGACGGCGGCACCGAGCTCTCGACCTCGACCGACCAGTGCGCGCGTTTTGCGGCCTCCGGCTGGCACACGCAGAAGATCGACGGCCACGACAAGGACGCCATCGCCAAAGCGATCACCGCCGCCCGCGCCGACAAGCGGCCTTCGCTCATCGCCTGCAAGACCGTGATCGGCTTTGGCGCGCCGAACAAGCAAGGCACCCACCACGTCCACGGCGCACCCCTTGGCGACGCCGAGATCGCCGCCGCCCGCGCGGCCTTTGGCTGGACCCATCCCGCCTTCGAGATCCCTCAGGATGTCTACGAGGGTTGGCACGCCATCGCCGCCCGTGGCCGCGCCGCCCGCGAGGCTTGGGGCAAGCGCCTCGCCAAGAGCAACAAGGCCGCGGCCTTCAAAACCGCGCACGCGGCGCCCGACGCCAAGGCGCTCGACGCGGCGATCACCGCCTACAAAGCCAAGCTTTCGGCCGACAAGCCCAAGGTCGCTACCCGAAAATCGAGCGAGATGGCACTCGAGGTGGTGAACGAGACCCTGCCCAACACCGTGGGCGGCTCGGCCGACCTTACGGGCTCGAACAACACCCGCTCGTCCAAGATGACCTCGGTTGCGCCGGGTTCCTTCGGCGGCGATTACATCCACTATGGCATCCGCGAACACGGCATGGCGGCGGCGATGAACGGGATCGCGCTGCACGGGGGCCTCAAGCCCTATGGCGGGACGTTCCTCGCCTTCGCCGACTACTGCCGCCCGTCGATGCGCCTCTCGGCTCTGATGGGGGTTCCGGTCGTCTATGTGATGACCCATGATTCCATTGGTCTTGGCGAAGACGGCCCGACGCACCAGCCGGTCGAGACCATCGCCTCGCTGCGGGCCATGCCGAATATGCTGGTGTTTCGCCCCTGCGACGCGGTCGAAACCGCCGAGGCCTGGCAGATCGCCATGACCGAAAAGACGACGCCTTCTGTTCTCGCGCTTTCGCGGCAAAACCTGCCGACCGTGCGGACCGAACACTCCGACGCCAACAAGACCGCCAAGGGCGCCTATGTCCTGCGCGGGGGCGCTGAACGCGACGTGACCCTGATCGCCACTGGCTCGGAGATCGAGATCGCGCTCGCCGCTGCGGACAAGCTGGCCGAAGGCGGGATCAAGGCGGCGGTTGTCTCGGCCCCTTGCTTTGAGCTTTTCGCCAAGCAATCGGCTGCCGACCGCGCCGCCGTATTGGGCAAGGCCCCGCGCATTGGTATCGAGGCGGCTATCCGTCAGGGCTGGGATATCCTCCTGCGCCCCGAGGACGGCTTTGTCGGTATGACCGGCTTCGGCGCCTCGGCACCGGCCCCCGAACTCTATCGTCACTTCGGCATCACCGCCGAGGCCGTCGCCGATCTGGCGCGGTCGCTCATCTAACGGCGCGCGGCGCCCATCGAACACTCGCCCGAGGGAGGCAAGAATGGCACTGATTACCCTGAGACAACTCCTCGATCACGCGGCCGAGAACGGATATGGCGTGCCCGCGTTCAACATCAACAACATGGAGCAGGGCCTCGCCATCGTGAAGGCGGCGGCTGCCACGGATGCGCCGGTGATCCTTCAGGCCAGCCGCGGCGCGCGCTCTTACGCGGGCGATATCATGCTGCGCCATATGGTTCAGGCGCTGACCGAGATGTTCCCCGATACCCACATCGTCATGCACCAAGACCACGGCAACAACGACGCGACCTGTCTTTCCGCGATCCGCCACGGCTTTACCTCGGTGATGATGGACGGCTCGCTCGAGGCCGACATGAAGACGCCCTCTAGCTATGACTACAACGTCGAGATCACCGAGCGCGTGACCAAGGCGGCCCACGCTGTGGGCGCCTCGGTAGAAGGGGAGCTTGGCGTTCTGGGCAGCCTCGAGTCGGGCGAAGCCGCGGCCGAGGACGGCTCGGGCGCTGAAGGCAAGCTGAGCCACGACCAGCTTCTGACCGACCCCGATCAGGCCGTCGATTTCGTCCTGCGGACCAAGGTCGATGCCCTCGCCATCGCCTGCGGCACCTCGCACGGCGCCTACAAGTTCAGCCGCAAGCCCGACGGCGATATCCTCTCGATGTCGACCATCGCCGCGATCCACGAAAAGCTGCCGAACACCCACCTTGTGATGCACGGCTCCTCTTCGGTGCCGCAGTATCTGCAAGACCTCATCAACGCCTATGGCGGGGATATGTCCCAGACCTACGGCGTGCCGGTCGAAGAGATCGAGCGCGGCATCAAGATGGGCGTGCGCAAGGT
>JBFEXG010000202.1:0-4690 GCA_041546005.1 Paracoccaceae bacterium | reverse complement strand
GTGGAGCGCTTTCACAACCTTCTCGCTGGTCGCTCCGGTCGATCCGGCCACATGGGTCAGCCCCGCCGCCCTTGCCACATCGATCCCCCGATGGATCGACGCGATCCAGGCCGCGCAAGAGAAGGGCCGCACGATGCCGGTTGTGCCGAGGATCGACAGGCCCCCGACAATGCCAAGGCGCGGGTTCCATGTTTTGGCGGCGAGCCTTTCGCCGCCGGGGACCGAAACGGTAATCGTCACATCCGGCGCGTGGCCCATGGCGATGGCCACTTCGGCCACGACCTCATCCATCATCGCCCTAGGCACAGGGTTGATCGCAGGTTCGCCCACCGCGACCGGCAGGCCGGCCTTCGTCACGGTGCCAACGCCTTCACCCGCCTTGAACGTCACGCCCCCGCCCGAAGCCTCGACCCGCACGACAATCAGCGCACCGTGGGTCACATCCGGATCGTCGCCCGCGTCCTTGATGATGCCCGCTTCGGCCCAGCCTTCGCCTTCCGCCTGATGCGCCACCGCAAAGCGGGGCCGCTCGCCTTTGGGCAGGGTGATTTCGACCGTCTCAGGCCAATCCCCGCCCCACAGCCGCATGAGCGCCGCCTTGGTCGCCGCGGTTGCGCAGGCGCCGGTGGTCCAACCTTTGCGGAGGGGTGTTGCAGGGTTTTGATCCATCCCAAAAGACTACACCCGTGCCCACCTGACGCCAATCGCGATTCAAGGGTCGATTGCCATCTTTCCCCGGACCCACTGTTTCCCCATAAACGGGGCCATGACGGAATCGCCCACCCTTCCCGCAAACGATTGGCCCCGGCTCGAACCCGGTTGGGTCTGGCTGTGTGGCGCGGGCCCCGGCGATCCGGGTCTGCTGACACTTCACGCGCTGAATGCCCTGCAACAGGCCGACATCGTGATTTACGACGCGCTTGTGGACGACCGCATCCTCGACTGGGCGCCACAGGCCGAAAAGGTCTATGCTGGCAAACGCGGTGGCAAGCCCTCGGCTGTGCAGCGTGACATCTCGCTTCAGCTCGTCGATCTGGCTCGGGCGGGAAAGCGGGTATTGCGGCTCAAGGGCGGCGATCCGTTTGTTTTCGGGCGCGGTGGCGAAGAGGCGCAAACCCTCGTCCAGCATGGCGTTCCAGTGCGGATCATCCCCGGCATCAGCGCCGGGATCGGCGGGCTGGCCTATGCCGGCATCCCGGTGACGCACCGCGATGTGAACCAGTCGGTGACCTTCATCACCGGCCACGACCAATCGGGCGAAACGCCGAACACGCTCGACTGGGCCTCGATCAGCCGCTCGAGCCAGGTTCTCGTGATCTACATGGGGATGAAGCATATCGGCCAGATTTCGGGCGCCCTTCTTGCCGCCGGCCGCCCCGCGTCTGAACCTGTCGCCGTTGTCTCCGACGCCACGACGCCGCGGCAGAAGGTCTTGGAAACCACGCTTGGCGCGCTGGAAGCCGACCTCGCCGCCTCGGGGCTCGAGCCGCCTGCTATTGTCTGCGTGGGCCGCTCTGTCCTGATGCGGCAAGTGCTCGACTGGCAGGGCATGGCCCGAGGCGAGGCGCCACGCAACCTTGATCTGCTGGGCCGCGGCAAGCCTGCCGAAAGCGCCTGAGATGGCGGGCCTGATCATCGCGGCCCCGTCGTCGGGATCAGGCAAGACGACACTCACCCTCGGGCTTTTGCGGGCCTTCTCGCGGCGCGGCTTGGACGTGCGGGGCGCCAAATCCGGCCCTGACTATATCGATCCACGCTTTCACGAAGCGGCCTGCGGGCGGCCCTGCCCCAATCTCGACGCTTGGGCGATGGCACCGGATCGCATCCGGGCGCTGGCCTCGGGCGACGGGCTCCTCCTCATCGAAGGCGCGATGGGCCTTTTCGACGGGGCGCCGCCGGACGGAAGAGGCGCAACCGCCGATCTTGCCCGCATTCTTGGCTTGCCGGTCGTATTGGTTGTCGATGCCTCGCGGTTGGCTGGCTCCGTTGCGCCGCTGGTTCAAGGGTTCACCAGCTTCGATCCTGACGTGAAGATCGCCGGCGTGATCCTCAACGCCACCGGATCAGAACGGCATGAGGCTATCCTGACCCGAGCGCTGGCCCCGCTGGGCCTGCCCGTCCTCGGCGCGATCCGGCGGGATCGGGCGCTCTCGCAGCCATCGCGGCATCTCGGCCTTGTTCAGGCCGGCGAGCGGCCCGACCTCGACAGCTTTCTCGATGCCACTGCCGACCGTGTCGAAGCGGCGATTGATCTTGACGCGCTTGCCGCCCTTGCAGCGCCGCTACCCGCCGCCCCGGCTCTTGCACCTATCCCTGCGCCTGCCTCCTCCATCGCCATTGCCTCGGATCAGGCCTTTGCCTTTGCCTATCCGCATCTCTTGGCCGACTGGCAACGCGACGGGGCGACGATCAAGACCTTCTCGCCCCTCGGCGACGAAGCCGCACCCGAGGCGGATTTTATCTTCCTGCCAGGCGGCTATCCCGAGCTGCACGCAGGCCGGATCGCCGCCAACCAACGTTTCTTGAGGTCGCTTCGCACGGCCGCGGCAAGTGGAACCGAGATTTATGGGGAATGCGGCGGCTATATGGTTTTGGGCCAGACGCTCACCGGCTCCGACGGAACGCAGCACGAGATGGCCGGGCTTCTCAATCTTGAGACCTCATTCGCCACACGCCGCCTGCATCTCGGCTATAGAACTGTTCGCGCTACAGACGGACCGTTTTGCGGCAGTTGGGCCGCTCACGAGTTCCACTATGCGACAACGCTTCGAGCCGAAGGCCAGCCGCTCTTCGTCGCACAGGATGCGGAAGGAACAGAACTCGGCCCAATGGGCCTTGTGAACGGCTCGGTTTCCGGCTCTTTTGCGCATCTGATAGCACCGAGTCTCTAGGCCGCGCGCCCAACAGGACCAACCTATGACCACACTTCACCCCTCTGGGCTGGTCGACGATCAACTGGCAAAACGCAACGTTGCGGTTCTGGTGATCGCACAGGCGATCATTGGGGCGCAGATGCCGATGATCTTCACCATCGGCGGCCTTGCGGGCGGGATGCTGGGCGGGAATCCCTGCTTCGCCACACTGCCAATTTCGGCCATCGTGTTCGGCTCGATGACCACGGCACCCTGGCTTTCGCCCCTGATGCAGCGGCGCGGGCGCAAGTTCGGCTTCTATATTGGCGCACTCGCGGCAGCGGTGGGCAGCGCGATTAGCGCGGCGGGTCTTTATTATGGATCGTTCGGAATCTTCCTTCTGGGCTCCTACCTGACCGGCATCTATATGTCGGCACAGGGTTTTTTCCGTTTCGCCGCCGCCGATACCGCCTCGGCCGAGTTCCGGCCCAAGGCGATTTCCTATGTCATGGCAGGGGGGCTTGTCTCGGCGCTCTTCGGGCCACAGCTCAACAAGCTGGTGATGGACGCCTATATCGTCCCATTCCTTGGCAGCTATCTGACAATCATCGGTATTAACATTTTCGGCCTCTTCCTTTTCAGTTTCCTGAAGCTGCCGCTGCCGACCAAGTCCGAGCTGAGTGAGGCCCCAGCAGCACGCAGCCTGCGCTCCATGCTGGCCGAGCCCAAGATCATCGTGTCGATCATCGTGGCGATGGTCTCCTACGCGCTGATGAACCTTGTGATGACCTCGACCCCGCTGGCCGTAGTCGGCTGTGGTTATGAGAAGAACACCGCCGCCGACATCGTCTCGGCCCACGTTCTGGCGATGTATATCCCGTCCTTCTTCACAGGACATCTCGTTGCCCGCTATGGCACGAGCCGGATCATGACCATGGGACTTATCATCCTCGCCTTCGCCGGGCTGGCCTCGCTTTCGGGGGTTGAGTTGGCAGATGCCGATGCCGCGCCCTCGCTCATCAGCTTCTATGCCGGCCTGATCCTACTGGGCGTGGGCTGGAACTTTGGCTTTATCGGCGCAACCACGATGCTTTCAAACAACCACGCCCCGCATGAGCGTGGTCGGATTCAGGGCTTCAACGATATGGTGGTTTTCGGGTCAGTGACCGTCGCGTCGCTGGTTTCGGGCGGGCTGATGAACTGCTCGGGCGGCTCGCCGATCGAAGGCTGGACCGCGGTCAACCTCGCCATGATCCCGTTCCTCGCCCTTGCAGGAAGCGCCCTTATCTGGCTGACCTTGCGTCCTTCGGCCAAGTAATCCCGGCTTGAGGCTCCGGCCCCGTTACCAGCGGCCGAGCCAGACCCTTGTGAGAAGGCTTCCACGACGGCGGAACTCTGACGTCGTCAGTCTGCCCGACAGCACACGCTCCGGCTCTTTGGTGGCGAGTTTGAGGATTGCCGGCGCACGCCATGCCTCGCGGGCAGCGAGCACTCCGATGCCAAGGCCCACCACCCCTCTGCGCGAGCGAAGCTTGGCGAGAGCGTCTTTCGCCAAGCGCCGAATGGCGGCATCGCCTTCATCCGCGAGAGGCTCAAGCCCGGCCGCTTTCAAGGCCGGAACGGCTTGCAGCCACCGCGCAACGCCCGACGCATAGGCGATGTCGCGCATGGCTGGCTCAAGATCGGCCGTCGCGCCCAACGTCTTGGCCGCCGCCCACATCAGATTGCCAGCGGTCGCGTCGATGTGGGAGGCAAACTCCGCCTCGTCCGCGAACTCGCCCGGCTCAATGTCCCATTCCCGCGCGTCGATGATGCCGCGAAGGGCGGCGAGATCGAGG
>JBFEXG010000162.1:0-5655 GCA_041546005.1 Paracoccaceae bacterium | reverse complement strand
TGACTGTGTTTTCCGGGTCTTTGATATCGGCCACTGGGCTCTCCTTTAAGTCCTGTCTTTGGGCTGAGACATATGCCCACAGGCAGCACTTGCCAAGGGATGTAGCTTGACCAATGCCCTATAAGCGATATCGAAGGGCGGCTATCGGATAACACGGAGGATCAGATGGGTTGGAAATCGCTGGATGACATGGACCTCAAGGGCAAGCGCGTGCTCGTGCGGGTCGATATCAACGTGCCGTTCGAGAACGGTCAGGTAAGCGATACTACCCGGATCGATCGGATTGTTCCGACCATTAACGACATTCTCGCCGCTGGCGGCACGCCGATCCTGATGGCCCATTTCGGCCGCCCCAAGGGCAAACCTGTCCCCGAGATGAGCCTGCGGATTACCCTGCCCGCGCTCGAGGCCGCCCTTGGCCGCCGTGTGACCTTTGTCGAAAAGCCGAGCCGCGAAGCGATCAACTCGATGCCCTACGACTCGGTCGTTCTCCTCGAGAACACCCGCTTTACCCCGATGGAAGAAGCCAATGATCCGGCGATGGCCAAGTTCCTCGCCTCGCTGGGCGATGTCTATTGCAACGACGCCTTCTCGGCCGCCCATCGGGCGCACGCCTCGACCGAAGGGGTCGCGCACCTCCTGCCCTCCTGTGCGGGGCGCCTCATGGCCGAAGAACTGGGCGCGCTCGATCAGGCGCTCGGCAATCCGCAGCGGCCCGTGGTCGCCGTGGTTGGCGGCGCCAAGGTCTCGACCAAGCTCGATCTTTTGGGCAACCTCGTGAGCAAGGTCGATCATCTGGTGATCGGCGGCGGCATGGCCAATACCTTCCTCGCCGCCCAAGGGATCAGCGTGGGCAAATCGCTCTGCGAGCATGATCTGGCCGAGACTGCCCGAGATATTCTCAAGAAGGCAGACGCCGCGGGCTGCGAAGTCATCCTGCCGCGCGATATTGTTGTGGCGCGCGAGTTCAAGGCGGGCGCTGCGAACGAGATCCTCGCCCCCGATGCTTGCCCCGCAGACGCGATGATCCTCGACGCTGGCCCCGCCACGGTCGCCTATATTGCCGAGGTGCTGGAGAAGGCGAAAACCCTCGTCTGGAACGGCCCGCTGGGCGCGTTCGAAATCGCGCCTTTCGATGCGGCAACCAATGCAGCGGCGGCCAAGGCGGCGGAGCTTTCCCGCGCGGGCAAGCTGATCTCGGTGGCAGGCGGTGGCGATACGGTTGCCGCGCTCAATCAGGCGGATGCGGCCAAGGACTTTACTTATATCTCCACCGCCGGCGGCGCCTTCCTCGAATGGATGGAAGGCAAGACCCTTCCGGGTGTGGCCGCCCTCGACGCCTGAGACCGTTAGCGCGACCATGATTGAATGCCTCTCGGGCAGCGGCTATGCCCTGCCTGAGACCAATCAAGGAGTGCTGCCATGCCCAACCGCGAACAGACAGACCAGCTGCGCAAAGGCGCGGGCTTTATCGCAGCACTCGATCAGTCGGGCGGCTCGACGCCCAAGGCGCTGAAGCTCTACGGGGTTGAGGAAAGCGCCTATGGCTCCGAGGCCGAGATGTTCGACCTCATCCACGCGATGCGCGCCCGCATCATCAAATCCCCCGCCTTCACCGGCGACAAGGTTGTCGGCGCGATCCTCTTTGAACAGACGATGGACCGCGCAATCGACGGCACACCGACCGCGACCTACCTTTGGGAAAACCGCCATGTCGTCCCTTTCCTCAAGATCGACAAGGGCCTTGAGGCGGAGGTGAACGGCTGCCAAATCCTCAAGCCCATGCCGGGGCTCGATGCGCTTCTGGCCCGCGCCGCGAAGATGGGCATCTATGGCACCAAGGAGCGCTCGGTCATCAGCGCGGCCAATGCCGACGGCATCGAAGCAGTGGTTGCCCAGCAGTTCGAAGTTGCCCGTCAGGTTCTGGCGGCGGGCCTTGTGCCGATCATCGAACCCGAAGTGACCATCTCGATTGCCGACAAAGCCGAGGCCGAGGACCTGCTCCTCGCGGCACTCACGCGCCATCTCGACGCTATGACCGACGAGGCGCAGGTGATGCTCAAGCTCACCCTGCCGAGCAAAGCCAACCTCTATGCGCCCCTCGTCGACCACCCGCGCGTTCTGAAGGTCGTGGCTCTCTCCGGCGGCTACAGCCGCGACGAAGCCAATGCGCTTCTCGCAAAGAATCGCGGCATGATCGCCTCGTTCAGCCGCGCGCTGACCGAGGGGCTTTCGGCCCAACAGAGCGATGCAGAGTTCGACGCGACGCTGGCCGAGGCCATCGACTCGATTTATCGCGCTTCAATCGCCGGATAAAAGAGCACGACCCACCACTTAGGGGATTCACAAAGCGAATCGGATATGCGAATCTCTGTCTCAGCCGCCCGCCAGAGGCGGCATGAGGCAGAATATGGTTAGCAGTCCCCACCCTAATTTGGGCCCCTTGATCTACTTTACGGCGACCCTGATGGTCGGCCTCTATTTCGCCTTTGCCGCCGTGCAGGGCGATTACGGCATCTTTCGTCGGGCCGAAGTGGATGCCGAAGCTGCGGCCCTGTCGCAGGAGCTGGGCAAGCTGCAATCCGAGGTGGACCGCATGGAAAACCTCACCCACCGCCTCTCGGATCGCTATCTCGACCTTGATCTTCTCGACCAGCAGGCCCGCGATGTGCTCGGCATGATCCGCGCCGACGAGATCGTGATCCGTTAACCTCGATTTGCACCCCGCGCATGACACCTATTCCGCCTCGCGTTGGCGATTGGCGCATTGACGCTCGCTTTTCAAAACGGCATCCTCTATAGATAGTTTAACACTAAACTATTTTGCTTTTGCCATATGGAGGAGTCATGGCCGCGAAGAAACCCGCGCAGACACCCAACGTTTCCGCCGAAGAATTGCTCGGCTACTACAGGGAAATGCTGCTCATTCGCCGCTTCGAGGAAAAAGCCGGTCAGCTATACGGCATGGGCCTCATCGGTGGCTTCTGCCACCTCTACATTGGTCAGGAAGCGGTTGTCGTCGGCCTCGAAGCCTGCACCAAAGAGGGCGACAAGCGCATCACCTCCTACCGCGACCACGGGCATATGCTGGCTTGCGGCATGGACGCCAAGGGCGTGATGGCCGAACTCACCGGCCGCGAGGGCGGCTATTCCAAGGGCAAGGGCGGCTCGATGCACATGTTCTCGAAAGAGAAGCATTTCTACGGCGGCCACGGCATCGTCGGCGCGCAGGTGCCGCTGGGCGCGGGCCTCGCCTTCTCTGACAAGTATCGCGGCAATGACAACGTGACCTTCGCCTATTTCGGTGACGGCGCCTCAAACCAGGGCCAGGTCTACGAGACCTACAACATGGCCGAGCTTTGGGATCTTCCGGTCGTCTTCGTGATCGAGAACAACCAATACGCCATGGGCACCTCGATGAAGCGCTCGACCAAGTCGACCACGCTTTATGGCCGCGGTGCAGCCTACGGCATCGCTGGCGAAGAGGTCGATGGCATGTCTGTTCTCGCCGTCAAAGAAGCGGGCGAGCGCGCGGTGGCGCACTGCCGCGCGGGCAAGGGCCCCTATATCCTCGAGGTCAAGACCTACCGCTATCGCGGCCACTCGATGTCGGACCCAGCGAAATACCGGACCCGTGAAGAGGTCCAGAAGATGAAGGAAGAGCGCGACCCCATCGAACAGATCCGCTCGATCCTCCTGACCGGCAGCCACGCCAGCGAAGATGACCTCAAGGCCATCGACAAAGAGATCAAGGATATCGTCAACGAGGCGGCCGAATTCTCGAAAACCAGCCCCGAGCCGGATCTGTCCGAGCTATGGACCGATATCTACGCGGAGGCCAACTGATGGCTCATTTCGAGATTCACGCCAACGATGTGACCGTTGCCAAGGCCTTTTACAGCGAAGTCTTGGGGTGGACCTTTTCGGCCATGCCCGGCGGCGACGCCGTGGAATACCAAATCATCAAGGGTAAAGGTGTCGGCGGTCGAAACAAGCTTACTGGCGGCATGATGCGCCGTATGAGTGCGGCGTCGCCTGCAGGGAGCGCAATCCGTGGCTGCACGCTGACCTTCGAGGTCGGTGACGTCGACGCCGCCTATGCGACCGCTTTGGCGAATGGCGGGGCCGAAGCGCTCCCGCCCGCCGACTATCCCGGCTTTGGTCGCGTCGCTTATTGCGAAGACGGACAGGGCAATATTTTCGGAATGATGACCCCCGCGAAGGGAGACAAGTAACATGGCAATTGAAATCCTTATGCCGGCCCTGTCGCCCACGATGGAGGAAGGCACGCTCGCCAAATGGCTGGTAAAAGAAGGCGATACGGTTGCGGCTGGCGACATCCTCGCCGAGATCGAGACCGACAAGGCGACGATGGAGTTTGAGGCGGTCGATGAAGGCGTGATCGGCAAGATCCTCGTGCCTGCAGGCACCGAAGGCGTGAAGGTCAACACCCCCATCGCCATCATCGCTGGCGAAGGCGAAGATGTGAGCGCAGCGCCTGCCGCTGCGGCCCCTGCACCGGCGGCGCCCGCCGCTCCGGCAGCGCCAGCCGCCCCTGCGGCCCCGGCCCCGGCGGCGCCTGTGGCCAACACGACCCCCGATTGGCCCGAAGGCACCGAAACGCGCCAACAGACGGTCCGCGAAGCGCTGCGCGACGCGATGGCCGAAGAGATGCGCCGCGATCCCGACGTGTTCCTCATGGGCGAAGAGGTGGGCGAATACCAAGGCGCCTACAAGATCAGCCAAGGGATGCTCGAAGAGTTCGGCGCCAAGCGCGTCATCGACACCCCCATCACCGAGATGGGCTTTGCCGGCATCGCCACGGGCGCGGCCTTTGGCGGGCTCAAGCCCATCGTCGAGTTCATGACCTTCAACTTCGCCATGCAGGCGATTGACCATATCGTCAACTCGGCCGCCAAGACGCTCTATATGTCGGGCGGCCAGATGGGCGCGCCCATGGTCTTCCGTGGCCCCAATGGTGCCGCAGCCCGCGTGGGCGCCCAGCACAGCCAGGATTATGCCGCATGGTATGCGCAAATCCCCGGCCTCAAGGTTGTCATGCCCTACACGGCGGCCGACTATAAGGGCCTGATGAAGAGCGCGATCCGCGATCCCAATCCGGTGATCTTCCTCGAGAACGAGATCCTCTACGGCAAGAGCTTTGACGTGCCGGTGATGGACGATTTCACTATCCCGCTCGGCAAGGCCCGCATTGCGCGGTCGGGCACGGATGTGACCATCGTCTCGTTCGGCATTGGCATGACCTATGCAATGGACGCGGCCGAAAAGCTCGCCGCCGACGGCATCAGCGCCGAGGTGGTCGATCTGCGCACCCTGCGCCCGATCGACTATGACACGGTGCTGGCTTCGGTCATGAAGACCAACCGCTGCGTGACGGTCGAAGAGGGCTGGCCTGTCGGCTCCATCGGCAACCACCTCTCGGCCTATATCATGACCCACGCCTTCGATTACCTCGACGCGCCGGTCCTGAACTGCACGGGCAAGGACGTTCCCATGCCCTATGCGGCCAACCTTGAGAAACACGCGCTGGTGACGACCGACGAGGTCATCGCCGCCGTCCGCCAAGTCACCTACCGCTAAGGAGAGACGCGATGCCCACAGAAATCCTGATGCCCGCGCTCTCTCCGACGATGG
>JBFEXG010000233.1:0-3948 GCA_041546005.1 Paracoccaceae bacterium | reverse complement strand
GGCGGAGCTTGCGCCCCTCGGCATTGAGGTTGTCGCCGACAACCCCAATGTGGGCCAGCACATGAACGATCATGTGGGGATCAACTATACTTGGGAGGTCAGCGTTCCGACCTATAACAACATCCTCCGCCCGTGGTGGGGCAAGCTTTGGGTTGGCATCCGCTTTTTCCTCGGTGGGCGCGGGCCGCTGGCGAAATCGATCAACCACGGTGGCGGGTTTTTCCGCACGAGCCCGGATCAGCCGCGCCCGAATATGCAGCTTTACTTTCAGGCCTTCTCGACGCTGGTCCCCCGCGTGGGCGAGCGTCCACTCCTAACGCCAGATCCCTTCGCGGGGCTTTCCATTGGCCTCTCGAACTGTCGCCCCACCAGCCGAGGCTCTCTCCACCTTCGCAGCGCCGATCCTTTCGCGCCGCCCAAGATCGTCGCCAATGCGCTCTCGACCGACGAGGACGTGGCCGAGATGCTGGCCGCGGTGAAAGAGCTGCGCCACATCGCCAGCCAGCCGCCCTTGAAGGACCTCATCGTCAAGGAGCTACGCCCCGGCCCCGAGACCGAGGCCGACGAAGCTCTGATCGCCGATTTCCGCAACCGCTCTGGCACCGTTTATCACCCCTCCTGCACAGCGCGGATGGGGCAGGATGCGGCAACCTCGGTTGTGGGCCCCGATCTCAAGGTCCACGGGATCGAAGGCCTGCGTGTCTGTGATGCCTCGATCTTCCCGACCCTGATCGCCGGCAATACCAATGCGCCGTCGATCCTTGTGGGCTGGATCGGGGCCGAGCGGATACTGGCCGGCAGTTAATCGCCCGTTTTCCGGCGATCTGCACTATACAAAGGCCAAAGAGGGGTATAGGCGCACCGATCCATGGTCCGGTGCGCCCTTTTGCCGTTCCAAACCTTGCATGAGACCCAGACCCGCCATGATCCAGCCCCTTCTCGATGCGCTCGCCGAGCGCGGATACGACACCATGACCGCCGTTCAGGAGGCCGTGACCAAGCCCGAATTGGCGGGGGCCGACCTTCTGGTTTCGGCGCAAACCGGATCGGGCAAGACGGTAGGCTTTGGCCTTGCCATCGGCGACACGCTGCTGGCGGGCGAAGAGCGTCTTGGCGCCGCTGGTGCGCCACTGGCGCTGATCGTGGCGCCGACCCGCGAGCTTGCGCTACAGGTGATGCGCGAGCTTGGTTGGCTCTATGCCAAGACAGGCGCTGTCGTCGCCTCCTGCGTGGGCGGCACCGATATGCGCGATGAGCGCCGGGCGCTGGATCGCGGGGCGCACCTTGTCGTCGGCACCCCTGGCCGCCTGCGCGACCATATCCAGCGCGGATCGCTGCAAATGGGATCGCTGCGGGCCATCGTTCTTGATGAGGCCGACGAGATGCTGGATCTCGGCTTCCGCGAAGACCTCGAGTTCATGCTGGCCGAGGCCCCCGAAGATCGCCGCACGCTGATGTTCTCGGCCACCGTGCCGCCCGCCATCGCACGGCTTGCGACCCAGTATCAGCGCGACGCCGTCCGCGTTCAGACCACATCCAGCCGCGAACAGCACGCTGACATCGCCTATCAGGCGCTGACCGTTTCCCCGATCGACGCCGAGAACGCGATCATCAACACCCTTCTCTATCACGACAGCCAGAACGCTATTGTGTTCTGCAATACCCGAGCCGCGGTCACCCACCTGACCGCGCGGCTTTCAAACCGTGGCTTCCACGTTGTCGCGCTGTCGGGTGAACTCACCCAAAAAGAGCGCACCCACGCGCTGCAAGCGATGCGCGATGGCCGCGCCCGTGTTTGCGTCGCGACCGACGTTGCCGCCCGCGGGATCGACCTGCCGAACCTCGAATTGGTGATCCATGCCGAGCTTCCCTCGAATGGCGAGACGCTCCTCCACCGCTCAGGCCGCACCGGCCGCGCTGGCCGCAAGGGCGTCAGCGCGCTGATCGTTACCCCCAAGCTCCGCAACAAGGCCGACCGCCTGTTGAAGACCGCCCGCGTGGTTGCCGACTGGCGCCTCGCCGCCACCGCCGACGAGATCGCGGCGCAAGAGCAAGAGCGCCTTCTGAACGATCCGGTCTGGACTGACGAGGTCTCCGAAGAGGTGGCCGAGTTTGCCGCCAAACTGGCGGAGATGCACAGCGCCGAGCGGATCGCGGCGGCCTATCTCAAGCTCTACAAATCGCGCCGCTCCGCACCTGAAGAGCTTGCGGCTGTCGACACCCCCGCGCCACGCAAGGAAAAGCAAGAGTTTGGCCCGAGCCGCTGGTTTTCGCTCTCGGTCGGACGTGACGCGAGGGCCGAGGCACGCTGGCTTTTGCCGATGCTGTGCAAGGCGGGCGGGATCGACAAATCCGCGATCGGCGCGATCCGAATTCGGGATGATGAGAGCTTTGTCGAAATCGCTGAGAGCGCTGCCGACGGCTTCCTGAAATCCCTCGGAGCTGGGATGACCCTTGAGGATGGGATCGCTGTCACCGCGCTCGATAGCGCGCCCGACTTCGGCCCCGCCAAGCCCCGCGCCCCGCGCGCGCCCCGCGAGGACCGTGGGCCGCGTGAAGATCGCCCGGCCCGCAAGCCGCGTGAAGATTATAAGCCGCGTGATGACTACAAACCGCGTGAAGAACGCAAGCCCCGCGAAAGCTACAAGCCCCGCGAGGAACGCCCTGCAGCAGCGGAGGCCACAGACGAGCCGCGCCTCGAGCGCAAGCCGCGCCACAAGGCCGCTGATCGCCCGGCCGCCAAGCCGGTCTGGAAGAAGCCTGCAGGGGATGCAGAACGTCCGCGCCGCGACCGCGACGACAGCAAGCCATATGAGAAGCGCGGCCCGAAGCCCGAGCGGAAGCCCTACGAAAAGGCAGAGCGGAAGCCCTACGAGAAGTCGGATCGCAAGCCCTATGACAAGGCAGAGCGGAAGCCCTACGAGAAGTCTGAGCGCAAGCCCTACGACAAAGCTGACCGCAAGCCCTACGACAAGTCGGATCGCAAACCCTATGCAAAGTCTGAGGGCAAGCCCGAGCGCAAGGGCGACTACACACCCAAGGACAGGCCCGCAAAGCCCAGCCGCGCGGCCGACGCCTCAAAGCGCTTCACTCCGCCGGGCGTGAAAACCTCGCCGCGCAAGCCGAGTGGCACCGACACGCCGCGCCGCAAGAAGCCCTGATCGCGCTCAGGCGGCGCGCAACTCCAGAAGGCTGCTCCCCGCGTCAGCGGTTGTTCTGATCGGCGGTTTAGGCCGCCGTGACCTTTACCGCCGCAAACTTGAACTCGGGGATCTTGCCGTAGGGATCAAGTGCGGGGTTGGTCAGAACGTTGGCCGCCGCCTCGACATAGGCGAAGGGCACGAAAACCATATCCCGCGCCACCGCCCTGTCGGCCCGCGCCAGCATGGTGATCGTGCCGCGCCGTGTTTCAAGCCGAACCATTCCGCCCGGTGCCACGCCCAGATCCCTGAGCGTGTCAGGGTGGAGCGAGCAGTTGGCCTCGGGCTCGATGGAGTCAAGCACGGTCGAGCGGCGGGTCATCGAGCCGGTGTGCCAGTGTTCAAGCTGTCGGCCCGTGGTGACGACCATCGGGTAATCGGCATCCGGCGTCTCATCGGGCGAGATGACAGAAGCTGGTGCAAAACGCGCACGCCCCTCTGCACGGGGGAAGCCATCGGCAAAGACGATCGCCTGCCCCGGATCTGTGGGCGACAGGCTCGGATAGGTCACTGCGTTCTCGGCCTCAAGCCGCTCCCATGTGATGTTGTCGAGCGACTTCATGGTGAGCTTCATCTCGGCGAACACGTCCGCGGGGCTGGCATAGCGCCAGCCAAGGCCAAGCCGGTTGGCCAGATCGACCGTGATCGCCCAATCCTCGCGCGCCTCGCCCGGCGGCGTGACGGCCGGGCGGCCCATCTGCACCTGCCGGTTGGTATTGGTCACCGTGCCCGACTTTTCATAGAAGGC
>JBFEXG010000193.1:0-4819 GCA_041546005.1 Paracoccaceae bacterium | reverse complement strand
GAGCTTGGGATGATCGGTGCCAAAGGCATCGCCAAGCCGCGCGTGAGGCCGATCCTCTGCCGCAAATCCTCGTGGCTTAGGGCGCCTGCCGGGGGCCTGATCCGAATGTTCCGCCAGTCGGGCGACAAGGTCGCACCGGGCGATGTGATCGGCCTGATTTCCGACCCGTTCGGCGAGAACGAGACAGAGGTTGTTGCGACCGAAGGCGGCATCATCGTCGGCCGCGCCAACCTGCCGGTGGTCAACGAGGGCGATGCGCTTTTCCACATTGCCGAACTGCCCGATCCGGCCAAGGCCGAGGCGGCCGTGGGGGCGCTGGCCGAACAGCTCGAAGCGCAGCCCCTCTTCGACGAAGACGAGATCATCTGAAACGAAAAAGCCCCGGTGTTTCCACCGGGGCTCTGTCTTTGCCATGCGCCGGGATTACTCCTCGGCGTCGTCGGCTTTATCTTCTTTCGGGATCTCGAGGCCGGTCTCCTGATCGACGATCTTCATCGACAGGCGAACCTTGCCGCGATCGTCAAAGCCCAGAAGCTTGACCCAAACCTCCTGACCTTCCTTCAAAACATCCGAAGGATGGTTGAGGCGGCGGTTCTCGATCTGGCTGACGTGCACAAGGCCGTCGCGCTTGCCGAAGAAGTTAACAAAGGCACCAAAGTCGACCAGCTTGACGACCTTGCCCTTGTAAACCTTGCCCTCTTCCGGCTCGGCCACGATCGAATAGATCATGTCATAGGCCTTCTGGATGGCATCGCCGTTCGACGAAGCGATCTTGATGATACCGTCGTCGTTGATGTCGACCTTGGCACCCGAAACCTCGACGATCTCGCGGATGACCTTGCCGCCCGAGCCGATCACTTCACGGATCTTGTCGGTCGGGATTTGCATGGTCTCGATGCGCGGAGCGTGAACCGAGAATGCATTGGCCGAGCTCAGAGCCTTGGACATTTCACCGAGGATGTGCATCCGGCCGTCCTTGGCCTGCGACAGAGCCTGTTTCATGATTTCCGGCGTGATACCGGCAACCTTGATGTCCATCTGCAGCGAGGTGATGCCGTTTTCGGTACCAGCCACTGTAAAGTCCATGTCGCCGAGGTGATCCTCGTCGCCAAGGATGTCGGTCAGAACTGCATAGGAGCCGTCGTCCTCAAGGACGAGACCCATGGCAACACCAGCCACCGGAGCCTTCAGCGGAACGCCCGCATCCATCATCGACAGCGAGCCGCCGCAGACAGAGGCCATCGACGACGAGCCGTTCGACTCGGTGATCTCCGACACGACGCGGATCGTGTAGGGGAAATCGGTCGCAGCCGGAAGAACCGCCTGAAGCGCGCGCCAAGCAAGCTTGCCGTGGCCGATTTCGCGGCGGCCGGGCGAACCCACGCGGCCAACTTCGCCAACCGAATACGGCGGGAAGTTGTAGTGCAGCAGGAAGTTCGAGCGGAAGTTGCCGTGCAGCGCGTCGATGATCTGCTCATCGTCGCCGGTGCCGAGCGTGGTCACGACCAAAGCCTGCGTCTCACCGCGGGTGAAGAGCGCCGAGCCGTGGGTCCGCGGCAGAAGGCCGGTTTCCGAGACGATCGAGCGAACCTGATCGAGGGCGCGGCCGTCGATACGCTTCTTGTCCTTGACGACCGAACCACGCAGAACGCTCGACTCGAGCTTCTTGAGCGCGGTGCCGAGGTTGGCATCGGCCAGCTGCTCTTCGGTCAAAGCGGCCTTGATGGCCTCTTTCGCGGCAGCGACGGCAGCAACGCGCTGCTGCTTGTCGAGGATCGCATAGGCGGCGCGCATCTGCTCTTCGCCGAGGCCTTTGACGACAGCCAGAAGCTCCGAATAGTCGGGCGAAGCAAAGTCGAAGGGCTCTTTGGCCGAGGTTTCCGCGAGCGAGATGATCAGGTCGATGACCGGCTGGATCTGCTCGTGGGCAAATACGACAGCGCCAAGCATTTCCTCTTCGGTCAGCTCATAGGCTTCCGACTCGACCATCATCACGGCGTCTTTGGTGCCAGCGACAACGAGATCGAGGCGCTGCTCGGGATCGTTGCGAAGGCCCTGCATGTCGTCGACGGTCGGGTTCAGCACATAATCGCCATCAACATAGCCGACGCGGCAGCCGGCGATCGGGCCCATGAACGGCACACCCGAGATGGTCAGCGCGGCCGAAGCGGCGATCATGGCAACGATATCGGGATCGTTGACAAGGTCGTGGCTCAGCACGGTGCACATCACGAGGACTTCATGCTTGAAGCCTTCGACGAACAGCGGACGGATCGGACGGTCGATCAGGCGGGCGGTCAGCGTTTCCTTTTCGGTCGGACGCGCCTCGCGCTTGAAGAAGCCGCCCGGCACCTTGCCGGCGGCATAGTATTTCTCTTGGTAGTGAACCGTCAGCGGGAAGAAGTCTTGGCCCGGCTTCGGTTCTTTGGCGTAGGTCACGTTGGCCATGACCGAGGTTTCGCCAAGGGTGGCAATCACGGTGCCGTCAGCCTGACGCGCAACCTTGCCGGTTTCCAGTGTCAGCGTTTCCTCGCCCCACTGGATGGATTTTTTCACTTCGTTAAACATCAATCGTTTCCTATAGGGAGCGCTCCCGGCCCTCCGGGTCTCCCGTTGATATGGCGGCCCCATTGCCGCCGCCCCCAATCCTTCGCATGCGCCCGGGGGCAGGGCTCACGTCACAGATGCGCGGCCTATACATGGGATTGGCCTGAAAGAAAACAGGGAAGAATCAGGGCTGGTCTGGGTGCCGAGCTACGATAAACATCAATTAGTCTTGAGACTTTGCTTGGGCTTGGAGCCCTCGATATTTGTATGATGCTTCAGGTTGAGGGCGATTTGATGACTGCCAATCTCCACGAAATCATTGATCGGCAACAGAGCTTCGCGGGCGCAGTTCGAGATATTTCAGACTTCATATTGAACTGCGGT
Organism: Paracoccaceae bacterium; assembly: GCA_041546005.1. GTDB lineage: Bacteria > Pseudomonadota > Alphaproteobacteria > Rhodobacterales > Rhodobacteraceae > RFZI01. Next base: position 1,888 of record JBFEXG010000193.1, on the reverse strand, counting down.
CGCGAGGTGTCGCCCGATGCCGTATTGGCCTCGCCTGACTGGTCGCTCTACGCCATTGACGTCGAGACCGAACGGGCGCTCTTCGTTGAGCTCCCTGCAGGCACTGATCTTGCTCAGGCGGCGTTTGTCTACATGACCCAATATGCGCTCGCACGGCGGGTGATCATCATGTCTCTCGACCAGATGGTGGCCCTGAGCGAAAGGGTCAGCCTGCCAGAAAACTTTGGAATCTTGTTTTCGACCGGTCGTTGCGGATCGACTTTGGCAAGCCGCATTCTTGCGCAGATTCCAGATGTCTGGAGCCTTTCGGAACCGGATGTCTTCGAAAACCTCGCCTTTGCGCGGTTTCTCATTCCTCAAGGGCGGATGATTGAGCTGATACGCGCTGCGACACGGTTGGTTTTTCGCCCGCCCGTGGGACGCGACATCCGGACATTTGTGATCAAGCCGCGATCGGAATCGATCGTTCAGGCGCCCGAATTCGCGAAGGCGGTGCCGCAGTCGCGCAACGTGTTCATGTACCGCGATGCCGAAGGCTACGTGAATTCGCTCTATCAGTTCGTGCAAAAAATGGTCGGTCACGATGTCTTTTTCAGTCCGGCTATAGACAACCTTGGCTGGCCGTTTACCTCGGTAAACGCCCCGCCCGAGCTGCTCGACAATTTCTTCCCCGAAGGTCGCGACAAGGCAGGGACATCAGAGACGATGGCCGTGGGCTGGGTGCTCCGTATCAGGGCCTACCTCGACGCAGTGGAGCAGGGCCTTCGCATGCAGCCGCTGCACTATAGGGACCTCAATACCAATCGCCGCTCCGAAACAGCGCGGATGTTGCAAGGGTTTGCCATTTCGCTCGATCACCTCGATCTGGCCATGAAAGGATTTGAAGAGGACAGTCAGAAAGGCACAGGCGGCGACCGTGCTCTGCCGGCCATTCCTATTGATGAGGTCCAACGCGCGCGGATCAAGGAATTGATCGAACGGTGGGGAATGAAGTCCTACGAGGATGAAAGGCTTGCAGGCTCAAGCTAGCTTGCAGGCCGGCGCTTTCAGCGTCTTCTCGCGTCGAAATCGAACAAGGGCTTGTCCGGTCGGTATATGCGGCAAATACTGTCTTCGTGCATTTCAAGGAGGACTTCATGGCTGGAAAATTTGAACTCTACAAAGACAAGGCGGGCGAGTTCCGGTTTCGCCTCAAGGCGGGCAACGGTGAACCGATCCTTGCGAGCGAAGGCTACAAGCGCCGCGCAAGCGCGATGAACGGGATCGCCTCGGTCCAGAAGAACGCGCCGAATGATGCCCGCTATGAGCGCAAGGCCAACAAGGCGGGAGAGGAGATGTTTAATCTCAAGGCCCCGAACGGTCAGGTGATTGGCACTTCCGAGGCCTACTCCAGCGCCTCGGCCCGCGACAACGGGATCGAATCTGTCAAGAAGAACGCACCTAGCGCCAAAGTAGCCGATCTGACCGGCGACGCCTGATTGCTGCCCGCGAAAGACGAAGTGATCCTTTCGAGGAATCGACCAAGAGGGGATTGGGCTTCGGTTCGGAAAGAAATTGCTAGTTGGATCAGTCATCAGTAGTTGTATTGATCAGATGAGTTATTAGCCCTGAGGTGACTGACTTGAAGCGTATTTCTCTGGCTACCGCCATTTCGTTGCTTGCCGGATCGGCAATCGCGGGCGCGAATGAATTTGGATGGGATGGGTTCTATGGCGGTCTGCAGGTCGCAAACCTTGAGGGCGCATCGACATTTGACTATTCGTTCGACGACATAAACGACAATGGCCCGTGGCTTTACGATGGGACAGTTCAAGGCGGCTTTGCCGGATTCAACCTTCGCAACGAAAACCTTGTCATAGGCGCAGAGATCTCGCTCTTTCAGGCTGAG
>JBFEXG010000327.1:0-2663 GCA_041546005.1 Paracoccaceae bacterium | reverse complement strand
GAGCCGATCCTCAAGCCACTCTACGAGGCCTACCGCCTTCTCGCCCGCGCCCGCGAGGCGCGCCAGCCGCTCGACCTCGACCTGCCCGAGCGCCGGATCGAGATCGATGAAGAGGGCCATGTGACGAGCGTGGCCTTCAAGGAACGGCTCGAGGCGCACCGGCTGATCGAGGAGTTCATGATCCTCGCCAACGTGGCCGCCGCCGAGACGCTGATCCAGAAGCGCACGCCACTTCTCTTCCGCGTCCACGAAGAGCCGAGCCCTGAAAAGCTCGAGGCGCTGCGCGAAGTGGCGCAAGCGGCGGGCTTGGTTCTGGCCAAGGGGCAGGTGTTGCAGACGCGGCACCTCAACGCACTTCTCAAGCAGGCCGAAGGCACGACGCACGATGAGCTGATCAATATTCAGACGCTCCGAGCGATGACGCAGGCCTATTACAACCCCGAGAATTTCGGGCACTTCGGCCTCGCCTTGCGGAACTATGCGCATTTCACCTCGCCCATCCGCCGCTACTCCGACCTGATCGTGCACCGCGGCCTGATCTCGGCGCATCGCTGGGGCGATGATGGGCTAAGCCCTTGGGATATCGAGAACCTCGAAGAGACCGGCCAGCTCATCTCGGACACCGAGCGCCGCTCGATGATGGCCGAGCGCGATACGACCGACCGCTATCTGGCGGCCTTCCTGTCCGACCGGCTCGGCGCGGTCATGGAGGGCCGGATCAGCGGCATCGCCCGCTTCGGCGTGTTCGTAAAGCTTGATGAAACGGGGGCCGACGCCCTGATCCCGATCCGCAGCCTTGGCGACGAGTTCTTCCATTTCGACGCCGAGAGCCAGAGTCTCACCGGCTCGAAAAGCGGCACGGTGATCGGCCTTGGCCAGAGGGTGACGGTCAAGCTGATCGAGGCGGCGCCGGTTTCCGGGGGGCTTATTGTCGAACTTCTGAAGCTCGAGGAACGCACCATCGCCCGTCCATCGCATCGCGGGCGCGGCAAGCCTGTGCGGCGGCGCGCGGGCGCGGAAAAGACCAAGGCCAGCAAGCTGAAGAAAAAGGTCAAACGCACGCGCCGTTGACAGGATGGCCCCCAGTCGTTGAGCTAGGCTCATGCCGCGCGAGAATCCATATCGTCCCTTCATCCCCAACCCCGCCCAAATGGCGCTTGCCCCCGATATTTCGGGCAACGAGATCAACGGGCTTGGCGAGGGCGAGCGCAGGCCGCCAAGCGTGGTCTATTGGGCGACCAACCCCGATGATATCCCGCACGGGCGGATGCAGAAGTGGTTCTACACGGTCGATCCGGGCTCGCCCGAGTTTGGCGTAGAGCGGGCCAAGCGTGCCGCGATCTATGCAGAGCCTTTGCCGGCTGTGGCGCCCATTCCGATGCAGCGGAGCCCCGAAGGCTGGACCGCGGAGCTAAAACAATTCGTGGATGGGGGCCTATGCGAAAAAGTCGGCGTTGCCGAGATGAACGCCGCTTGGCTTTTTGAGGGCGGCACGGTTTCCGAGACCCGCGTCATCATCGCCGGAGTTCAGCACGATTATGATCGCATCGCCACCGCGCCGTTACCCGAGGCGGGGGCCGAGGTTATGGTGCAATACACGCGCGCGACCCGCGTTGCCAAAGAGATCGCCGCATGGCTGCACCGCGAAGGCTGGGCCGCAAGGCCCGTTACCGGGCCGATGGCGACGACGTTAACCATGATCCCCGCCGCGATCGAGGCGGGGTTTGGCGAGCTGGGCAAGCATGGTTCGATCATCAATCCCGAGTTTGGCGCGTCCTTCCGCCTGTCAGCCGTCCTGACCGATGCCCCCTTCGCGCCGACACCCCGCAAAGAGCACGGTATCGACGCCTTCTGCGCGGCCTGTCGGATTTGTGAGGACGCCTGCCCGCCCTACGCGATCCTGCCCGAAAAGCAGAGGGTTCGTGGCGACGAGAAATGGTATGTCGATTTCGACAAATGCCTGCCCTTCTTTAACGAGCATCAGGGCTGCGGCATCTGCATCGCGGTCTGCCCGTGGTCGCGGCCCGGTGTGGGGATGAACCTCGCCGCCAAGCTTGCCCGCAAGGCCGGGCGCGAGGGCTAGCTGCGCGGTTGCAGCGCTGTCATCAGATAGATGTTGTGCGCGGCAAAGACCTGCGCGTTGCGGGTGTTTTGGTTGAGCCGCTGGTCGAGCCTTTGGCGCTTGCGCTCGTTCATGAAGAGGCGGGTCACGCGGCTGATCAGCCATTTGGTGCGTGGGCGCTTGGCGGAAAGCTCCTGATCGACGCGGGTCAGCGCATGGCCCACCACGTTGAACAGCCCCTGTTCGATCTCGACCGAAGGGGCGACCTCGGCGGTGATGTCTTCTTCGTTCAGCGTGTTCAGGCCAAGCTGCGCCACCGTGGCGCGATAGCGGTCGATCAGGTGCCCGCCACCGACGGTCGCCAGCACCTTGTCCTCTTGGAACCCCTCGCGGCGGAAGCAATCGGCGATGACGATCCGCCCGCCGGGGGCCAGAAGGCCGAGGCATTTCTGCAGGCCGATCCCGAGCGGGATGTATTGGAAGCTCTCGGAGAAAAGGCAGACGTCGAACTTGCCCTCGCCCTCGAAATCCTCGAACCGCATCTCATGCACCACCGCGCCCTTCGCATTCTCGCGGCAGCGGCCTGCGAGGAAGGCACTGG
>JBFEXG010000249.1:0-3777 GCA_041546005.1 Paracoccaceae bacterium | reverse complement strand
GAAGCAGGAAAAGCTCAAAGACCTGCGCGAGAAATTCGAACGCCTCCTGCCGCAGTTGCGCGGCGCGCCGATGGTTACCGTTTCGGCCAAAACCGGCCGCGGCCTCGATCGTCTGCACGGGGCGATCCTCAAGGCCCACGACGTCTGGAACCGCCGCGTCAGCACGGCCGCGCTCAACCGCTGGCTCATCGGCATGCTGGAGCAACACCCACCACCCGCGCCGCAGGGCCGCCGGATCAAGATGCGCTATATCACGCAGGTTAAGACGCGCCCGCCTGCTTTTGTAGTCATGACCTCACATCCAGACTCGGTCCCTGAAAGCTATTCCCGCTACCTGATCAATGGCTTGCGGTCCGACTTTGACATGCCGGGCACACCGATCCGCCTCACCTTGCGCGATCAGGGCGATAAGAACCCCTTCAAAGACCGCAAGAAAAAGCGCCCCACCGCGCTCGACAAGCACCTCGGCAAACCCCGCCGCTAGGGGTTGCCAACCTGCCAAGCTAGGGTCGATGCTGAGGCATTGTTTGGTTTTGGAGGTTTTATGTCGATTTCCTATGACGAAGCGGTTGCCTTGGGCGCAGCCTATACAGCAGCTTGGAACAGCAAGGATCCCGTTGCCGTGGCTTCATTCTTTGCGGATACCGGCCAGATCGTGATCAACCGAGGGACACCTTGGATCAATCAAGCTGGCGTCACCGAAATGGCCGCAGGGTTTTATCGGGATGTTCCGGATCTATTATTGGTCTGCGATGGCGTGCGCCCGGTTGGCGATCACATGGTCTATCTCTGGACCTTCACCGGCCACGACGCCTCCACCGGCAATCCTCTTGAGATACGCGGTCTTGAGGAATGGGATCTCGACAGCAACAATAAGGTTCTCGCGTCACGCGGCTGGTTTGATGCCGATGACTACGCTCGACAGGTTGATGGCTAGCTTCTTTTGGCCTGAAATACTCCGGGGGGAGTCCCGCAGGGACGGGGGGCAGCGCCCCCCTGATCCCCTCTACGCCAAAACGCCGTCTGCAGTGATGCGCGTCTTGCCGCCGAGATAGGCGTGCAGCACCTGCGGCAGCTCGACCGAGCCATCCGCCTGCTGGCCGTTCTCCAGAACCGCGATCAGCGTCCGGCCCACGGCAAGGCCCGAGCCATTGAGCGTATGAACAAACTCCGGCTTGCCACCGGCGGCCGGTTTGAAGCGGGCGTTCATCCGGCGGGCTTGATAATCGCCACAGGTCGAGACCGAAGAAATCTCGCGATAGGTGTTTTGCCCCGGCAGCCAGACCTCGAGGTCATGCGTCCGCTTTGCGCCTGCACCCATATCGCCGGTGCAGAGCACGACCGTGCGATAGGGCAGGCCCAGCTTCTCCAGAATCGCCTCGGCGCAGTCGGTCATCCGGCGATGCTCGGCCTCCGACTGATCAGGCGTGGTGATCGAGACCATCTCGACCTTCTCGAACTGGTGCTGGCGCAGCATTCCCGCCGTATCACGCCCCGCGCTGCCCGCTTCCGAGCGGAAGCACTGGGTATGGGCTACATATCGGCGTGGCAGGGTGGCTTCCTCGACCGTGTCGCCGTTGACCGTATTGGTCAGCGTAACCTCGGCGGTGGGGATGAGCCACCAGCCGTTGGTCGTCTGGTAGCTGTCCTCGCCAAACTTTGGCAGCTGGCCGGTGCCAAGCATCATCTCGGGCAGCACGAGCACGGGCGTGATCATTTCGGTCAGACCGTGTTGGTCCACATGGGTGTCGATCATGAACTGGGCGAGCGCCCGGTGCAGACGCGCCACCGCGCCGCCAAGGATGACAAAGCGGCTCCCCGACAGCTTCGCAGCGGTCTCGAAATCCATGCCACCCTGAACCGCCTTCAGCTCATAATGCTCGACCGGCTTGAAATTCATCTCGCGCGGCGTGCCCCATGTGCGGATCTGGACGTTGTCTTTCTCGTCGGCGCCGTTCGGCACATCGTCATAAGGCAGGTTGGGGATCGTCAGGAGAAGATCGGTCAACTCCTGATCCTTGCCTTTCGCCGCCTCGGTCATCGCCGCAACTTCGGCTTTCTTCTCGGCCACCAGCGTGCGCAGGCGCTCGAACTCGGCCTCATCGCCTTTGGCCTTGGCGGCACCCACCTCTTTGGACGCCTTGTTCTGATCGGCCTGTGCGGTCTCGGCGGCGTGGATCATCGCCCGGCGCGCCTCGTCGATCGCCAGAATCTGCGACGAAAGACCCGCAATCCCACGGCGCGAGAGCGCCGCGTCGAAAGCGGCGGGGTTGTCGCGGATGGTGCGGATATCGTGCATGGGTCCGGCTCCTTGGGCTGGTGTTTTAATTCGTGGACCCCATATGCCGCAAAGGCACGAGGCTGTGAACAGGGAAAAAGGGCAGGGCTTGTTGCCATTCCCTGAGCGCGGGCTTAACGTGCCGCGACTTTCGCGGAGGCCTCTCCGCCAGACCTTTAACAGACAGGGGACAACCCATGCAGGGCATCCAATCCATCATCCCGCTGATCCTTGTGTTCGGCATCATGTATTTCCTTCTGATCCGCCCGCAGCAGAAGAAGCTCAAAGAGCATCAGCAGATGGTTGCAGCCCTGCGCCGTGGCGATCAGGTCGTCACCCAAGGCGGGCTCATCGGCAAGGTGACCAAGGTCAAGGACGACAACGAGGTTGAGGTCGAGATTGCCTCGGGCGTTTCGGTCCGCGTTGTCCGGTCGTCGATTTCTGCCGTGACCAGCAAGACCGAGCCGGCCAAGGCCTAATCGCGCCTCCCAAGGACAGATCCAGATGCTCCACATCTCACCGTTCCGGCAGGTTCTTATCGTTCTGACCTGCTTGGTTGGGCTGGCGCTGGCCGTGCCCAACCTCTTCTACGACCGGGTGGAGCGTCATAACGATGCCGTCGCCGCGATCGAGAGCGGCCTTTCCAACGAGGCGCTTGAGGCGGATGCCGCGCTATGGCCGTCGTTCCTGCCCTCTAGCCTCGTGAACCTCGGCCTCGATCTTCGCGGCGGCGCGCATCTTCTGGCTGAAGTGCAGGTCGCGGATGTTTATGCCGCGACAATGGAAGCGATGTGGCCCGATGTGCGGGATCTACTCGCCGCAAAACGGGACGTTGTCGGGTTCGTCACTCGTGAAGAGAGCGAACCGGATGTCTTGAAGGTTCGAATCTCGAACCCAGATGCGGCCGAACAAGCGCTTGAGCTGGTGCGCGGTCTTGCCCGTCCTGTCGCCTCGCTGACAGGAGCGGGCGCCTCGAATATCGTCGTTGCGGCGGACGGTGGTGTTCTGACGATTTCGCTCAGTGAGGCCGAGAAGGCCGCGACTGACGAGCGGACGCTGCAGCAGGCGCTCGAGATTATCCGTCGCCGCATCGACGCCGCGGGCACCCGCGAGCCTTCGATCCAGCGTCAGGGTTCGGATCGTATTCTCATTCAGGTCCCGGGCGCGAAATCGGCGCAGGAGCTGAAAGGCTGGATCGGCACCACGGCGCAGCTGACCTTCCAGCCCGTTGTGAGCCGCACCAGCGACGCCAATGCCACGGTGGCGGCGACCAACGAAGTTCTGCCCTCGCTGGATCAGCCCGGCACCTTCTATGTGCTCGAGAAGACGCCAGTTGTGACCGGCGAAGAGCTGGTGGACGCGCAGCCGAGTTTTGACCAGAACGGGCGACCCGCGGTCAATTTCCGCTTCAACCCAACCGGCGCGCGCAAGTTTGGCGACTATACCGCCGAGAACATCGGCGCACCCTTCGCCATCGTGCTTGATGACGAGGTGATCAG
>JBFEXG010000261.1:0-3577 GCA_041546005.1 Paracoccaceae bacterium | reverse complement strand
CAGCCAACCGCCGGACAGCGTTGGCCGCAAGGCGCGCGCGGTGGTCGTGTGGCGGCCTTTTGCGTCATCTTCGCGGGTGTCTTGGGTCGTGTCGGCAATACCGGTCAGCCTGTTCTGGATTGTCGTCTTGCCAACACCGGACGAGCCGACAAGCGCAAGGGTCTGGCCGTTCCGGCACCAAGGTTCGAGCCGCGCCACATCCTCAGGATCGCAGGCATTGATTGCGATGACGGTGACCAAAGGTGACAGGCGTTGTGCCCTTTGCTGATAGTCGTCGGCATTGTTGGCCAGGTCGGCCTTGGTCAGGATGATCAGCGGCAAAGCACCGCCCGCCGCACAGATCGCCAGATAGCGCTCAAGCCGCGCCGGATTGAAATCGGCATTACAGCTGGTGACGATCCCGAGCGTGTCGACGTTGGTGGCAATGATCTGGCTCTTGGCCTCTTCCCCGGCCGCGCGCCGGCCTATGGAAGTTAGCGGCTCCAGTCGCCGAGCGATCGTCGTGCCATCGTGCACGACCCAGTCCCCGACCGCAAAACGACCGGTTTCCACATGGCTGGCGAGGGACAGGGGGCCCTCAGGTGAAAGCGCATCAAGCTTGTCACGGTGAACGGCGTTAATCCGCGCCGGAGTTTCGCCGTCAGCGATCTGACTGGCAAAATGGGCCGACCATCCGAGATCGGCAAATGTGAGTTCTGTCAATTTATGTGCCCTTCAGGAACGTGTGAAAGAGCGCCGTCAAATGGCGCAGCGGTCCACAACGGGCGGCGGCCTTTGCTCAGGCGGCGGCCCGGAGGCGGGTTGCAATATCCATAATTGTCCTCCTCCGTTCGATTGAATTTGGCACAGCCTACCCCAAACCTGAGGCTTGTGCCAAGAGATTTGGGAAAGGTGAGAGGCTGGACAACGACCCAAGCGGGGCTCGTTACGGCTGCTTCCTTCCGGACCTGACCGGGTTGGCGAGGCGCTCGCCCGCGCCAACCTCTCGCGGCTCATATAGCGGTGGCGCCGGCGGGGTTCAAGGCTAGTTGGCGGCTGGGGCGACTTGGCACAACCGATCCGACAGATCGACCTCAAATCGCTGCGTGCCATTGTGCGCCTGACCGATGGGCCGCAGGGGCCAGTCTTTGGCAAGATATGGCAAGACGGACAGGTCAGCATCAATCCAAGCGGTGGTCTCGGGTAGGGGCACGAAGCGCCACACTTGCGGATTGTCGGCGGCCACCGGCCCGTCTTGGAGAAGGTGCTGTATCGCTGTCGACAGAAGATCGCCGTTCTCGAAAACAACCGGACAACCGCTCAGAATACCGAGGCTCCCTTCCCTGAGTCTGTGGCTGCAGAGCGCGACAACGAAACTGTCTTCATCGGCAACCTCGATTCCTCGATAGCGCAGGTCTGCGATCCGGGGCATCGCGGGCCTGAGGTCGATGCTGTAGGTAAGCCCATAGAGAATGTCGTAGGTGTAGGTGGGCCTATTGGGATCGATCAGTGGCTGGAGCCGCGCACCTGATCGGACGGGTAGAAACACCGTGGCGGCGCGCAGTAGCCATCCGCGCAACTGCGCCCCTGTCGCCATGATCGCGCAGCACCGATCCGGAAAGGGCGCGAGCTCAAACACCTGTCGACGGCGAATCTTGCCTGCCGGAAACACGATGGGGGACTGGCGCGGGGGGACGGCAGACAGGAGCGGAAGATCGGCCCAAGGAGAGCCAACAAGCCGCGCCGAAACCGAGTGCGCTTGGGCGCGGGCGATCAGGGCGAGGCAGGGATCCGGTGCCAGAATCGGTGTCAGGCTGTGAAGCGGGAAAAGGGCGGAACCGACGATCTGATCGCAGGCGTGCCGTGTTGCCTGATGGGTATCGCTGAGCGCTCTGACGATCGCTGGGTGTGCAGCCACTTCGGTTGGCTTTGGCGAAAGCAGATCAACCTCAGAGGCCGCGACCCGCCAACCGCTGCCTTCGAGGCGAAGCTCGAGCCTGATCCTTCCAAGGTGGCTGCCAAAGGCACCGGGCGCAACCATTGGCTTTCGGCAGATATGGCCGGTGGTGGAATCGACCTCGGGCCGTAGGGCCGATTGTGGACCGGGGAAGGGCTGGTGCGTATGGCCACCGATGACAGCGTCAATCCCCTCTATCGCGGAGACGGTGAGAATATCATCGTCTCTAGAAGCGCCAGATGCCGGCAGACCCGAATGACACAGGGCCAGAATGATATCTGCCGCGCCTTCGCGCAGGCGCCGTACAGCGGCTTGTGCGGCGCCGATCATGTCGTCTGCGACGATTTCGGTAGTGCCCGCGCGTGGTGGGGTCAGGCCGAGAATTCCGATGCGCAAGGTAATCTCGTGCCCTGCTGCCGCCCTCATCCGCCGCTCGAGAATGACCTCTTGCAACAGGTTTGGCAGGCGGTTTTGCGCCGGATCGGCGATGCGCAGATTTGCGGAGAGAAAGGGGAACGTGGCGCGGGACATTGCGGCCCCTAACATCGATAGGCCGTAGTCGAATTCGTGATTGCCGATCCCCGCCGCATCATAGCCGGCGATAATCATCGCGGTGATGGCCGGATGGACGGCCTCTGGGTTGTCCGCGAACTCCTCGGCGGCCACATCCGCCATAGGAGTTCCCTGAAGAAAATCACCGTTGTCGACGAGCAGGGTATTTGGATTCTCGGCCCTCAATTCGTTGATCAATGTCGCGAGGGTGGCCAGATCGCCAGAGCCATCCCGCCTGTCGCGGATATAGTCAAACGGCAGCAGGCGCATATGCAAATCCGTTGTCGCAAGAATCTGCAATCTGAGGCTCGTTCGTTCGCCCGATTCAAGATGATCCACCGCTAAGCAAAGCCCCTTTCAGCTCAATACAACCATAGGGAGAGTTTTGCTTGTTGCCAGTGGTTTTGTGCTTGGCATTTGAAAATGCGGAGCCGCCATGCCAGTTCTGTCACATGGAAAACGCGCTCTCTCGAATTGCCTTTGTCGGTGCCGCTCTGGATCGCAGCGCCCAGCTTCGCGGCAAGCCTGACGAACTTCGGCGTCTGGCCGCAAGCGACGGCGGAAAATTCCTCGTACTCTGGCGCGGCCGCCCGTTGGTTTGCGGCGACGAGAAGCACAGGTTGGCTCTTCTATCCGATGGTCACCCGGTCCTGAAAGATGCGGGCGCTGCCCCGATTTTCCTCGGGATTTCGGAAGGCAAAGCCTATTTCGCCTATGAGCTTTCAACGTGGGTTCCAAACACTGAAGGCGAAGAGGCCACCGGCATCTTTGATCTAAGCGAGTATTCCCATCCCGATTTGCCACCCGATCATCTGTTTTGCGATCTCAGAGCGGTGATGACGCGGCTCTCTCCCCTTGAGGCCGAACTGGCCGCCACGGCCAAAAGCCTTTTGGTCTGGCACGCGAGCCACCGTTTCTGCTCGGCCTGCGGTGCCGAGAGCCAAAACATTCAGTCCGGCTGGCAGCGCAAGTGTCCGGCCTGCGGCGCCATGCATTTTCCGCGTACCGACCCTGTGGTGATCATGCTGGTGACACGGGGCAACGACGTGTTGCTCGGACGGTCACCGGGCTGGCCCGAGGGGATGTATT